>CAMLNT010000094.1 GCA_946481425.1 uncultured Brevundimonas sp. | reverse complement strand
CACGGGCGAGCCCGAGTTGCCGCCGATGATGTCGTTGGTGGTGGTGAAGTCATAGACGACGTCGCCGTTCACGCGGTCGCGAGCCGCGGCCCACTGCGGGGCCAGGTCGAACGGCGGCGAGCCGGTCGCACGGTCCCACAGGCCGTTGATGTAGGTGAAGGGCTCGATCTCCTGGCCGCGGTACGTCCAGCCGGCGACGCGGCCGTAGGACAGACGCAGCGAGAAGGTCGCGTCCGGATAGGCCTCGGTGCCATAGACCGCGAAGCGGGCGGCGGCGATCCGCTCGGCCGCGCGGTTGGTCACGGCGGCGACGCGGGTGTTGTACTCCCGGCCGGCGGCGCGGGCCGTCTCGTCATTGGCCAGGATGAACTGGATCAGCGGATCCTCGGAGGCGCGAACGGCGTCGGCGCCGCCGCGCAGCAGGGCCAGGCGCGCTTCACGGTCGCGCAGGGTCGTGCCCGAGACGAGGCGGTCGGCCAAGGCTTCAGGGCTTTCCGATCCGAGCAGCTGACGGACGGCCGGGTGGTCGACGGTCAGGTATTCGCGCGTCTTGGAGAGCCAGAAGGCGAGATACAGTTCTTCCAGGGCCGGCTCGATCGGGGCGTCGGTCGACAGCTGACGCTCGAGCGCCGCGGTGTTCGGCGGCGTGCCGCCCGAGGCGCCGACCGTGGCGCGCACGATGGCGCGGGCCATGGCGTAGAGGGTCGAGCCGCCGCCGGCGTTCGCTTCCAGCTGGCGGTAGGGCAGGAACAGTTCGGCGTAGTCGTCCTGGACGCCGTCGATCTCGCCCCACGGATCGCCGATGCGCTCGGCGAGGGCCGGGTCGGCGGCGACGCGGGCGCGAAGGTCGGCCTCGCCGTCACGCACGCGCTGCATGAAGGCGCGGTCGTTCAGGGCCAGCTGGTGGCCGTAGATGGCCTTGAAGCTGTTCTCGACGCCGAACAGCGGGTCGAGCGCGATGCGGGCGTTCTCTTCGGACTGCTCCGAGAAGCTGATAAGGCGGCCGCGCAGTTCCGAGCGCTGGAGCTGGCCGATGGGGATGGCGATGTCGCGCTGGGCTTCCATCTGGGCGACGGTCAGCAGGCGCGAGGTCGAGCCAGGGTTGCCGGCGACGAAGGTGGCGTCACCCTCGGCCGGGGCGGCCGGGTTCCAGCGCAGGAAGCTGTTGGTGCGGACCGGCGAGCCGTCGCGGTAGAGGCGCAGGAAGGCGGCGTCGAGCGCGTAGCGCGGGAAGTTGAAGTTGTCCGGGTCGCCGCCGAAGAAGGCCGCCTGGAACTCCGGAGCGAAGACCAGACGCACGTCCTCGTACCGGTCGTACTCATAGAGCTTGTACTCGCCGCCCCGGTAGAAGCTGATCACCTGGCAGCGGCGGGTGGTGGTGTCCTCGCCGCAGGCTTCGCGCTCGATGCGGCCGGCCGCGGCTGTCCGGGCCTGGACGTAGGCGTCGCCCTCGAGTCCCTCGCCGGCGGCCATGATCTGATCGGTCACGTCGGTGATCTCGGTCAGGATCTCGGCCTGCATGCCGGGGCAGGCGCGCTCCTCGTCGCGCGAGGCGGTCATCCAGCCGTTCTGGACGTAGTCGTTCTCGGACGAGGACAGGTCCTGGACGCAGCTGATGACGCAGTGATGGTTGGTCAGGACCAGACCTTCCGACGACACCACCGAGGCCGAGCAGCCCGTCGTCAGGCGCACGGCCGCCATGCGGACGTCATCCAGCCAGGCCTGGTCGATGTTCGTGCCGAGCTCGCGGTTCACGCGGGTGATGGGGAAGTTGTCGAAGGTCCACATGCCTTCCTCGCGCGCCTGGGCCGGCGCGGCGACGGAGAGGGTGGCGGCGACCAGCGCAGCCGAAGCGGCCCCTGCGGTCAGACGGCGGATGAACATGGATGGGGTCTCCCAGAGAGAAGGTCCGGCAGCGTTATACTATTGCACCGCATCGCGCGAGTGGCCGGGACAGAACGCGTAACCCATCGCAGGCCGCGCCGCCAACTGGGAAAAGAAAGGGCCCCGGCGCCTGGCCGCGCCGGAGCCCTCGGATGTCCCTGCCTCTGCGTGCAGGGTCGAGGTCGGGTTGGCGGCTCAGGAACCCTGGGCGGTCTCTTCGGCGATCAGGGTGCGGGCCTGAGCGATTGCGGCATCGGTTGTGACTTCCCCGTCCTGGATCTGGCCGGCGAGGGTCATGAGGGCCTCGGAGACCTCGGAGCCCCAGTCGGCCTGTTCGTCGACATGGACACCACCGTGTGCGGCGATGGCCTCGTCCCAGAAGCCGCGCACGGCCGCCCAGTAGTCGGCGGTCGCGGTCCAGTAGGCGTCGCCGGCGGCGACGTTGTAGTCGTCGAAGCGGGTGTAGGTGTTCACCCCGAACTCATGGACGACCGTGACGCGCTCGCCGTCGCGGGTGCGGATCTTGAAGTTGTCCTGCTCGTGCACCCAGCCGGTCGGGGTGATGACGTGGCGGTTCAGGGCGTCATAGACGTCATAGGGCGGGCTGCGGGTCGCGTCGCGGCGGGCCAGGGGGCGCGCGGTGCGGGCCTCCCAGCTGGCGACGCCGTTCGAGTAGTCCCAGCGGCCCACGCCGCCGTAGCGGGGCGAGTCGTCGGTCTGCCAGACGGTCTGGGACCAGGCGCCGGCCCGCTGCTCGTCGGACACCGGCGTCAGGGTCCAGCTGTCCGGACCGGTGTAGGTCAGGACGGTGGTCGGCTCCCAGGTCCAGTCCTGGCGCCAGTGCTTGATGATCATCACCTCGCCGCCGTGCTCGGCAACGAGCGTGTGCTGCAGGCTGATGAAGGTCCCGGTGTCGGCGATGACACGCACGATCTCGTGGCCGCCCGAGGTGGTCGGGTCGCGCGGCTCATAGCCCTCCATGAAGGGCGTGGTCTCGTCGAACTCGAACCGGACCCGATAGTCGCCGGCCATCGACAGGATCGACTGGCGATCCTGTTCGAAGCGGGCCTGGGCTGCGGCCTGGGGTGTGGCGGACTGGGCGAAGGCCGGGGCGGCGGCGCCCGATGCGAGGGTGGCGGCGAGCGCCGCGGCGGCAAGGCGAAGGATCATGTCGGTTTCCCCGGGGTTCGATCAGAAGCGGTAGGTCAGCGAGACCGAGACGTTGCGGCCGGGCTGGCTGTAGGCGTTCAGCGCCGGCGAGGTTTCGGACAGGCCGCGGACGTCGGACCAGTTCCAGTACGTCTCGTCGGTGATGTTGAAGACGCCGGCCCGGACGGCGACGGCGTCCGTGACGTTCCAGTAGGCGGTAGCGTCCAGGATATTGGTCGTCCCGGCGCCGAAGCAGGTCGTCCCGCACGACAGCGCCATGCCGTCGGCGTCGATTTCGGCGGCGTGGGTGGCGATGAGCTGACCGCCCCAGCGGCCGGCCGGATCGGCATAGGAGAGTCCCGTCACGACCTTGAGCGGATTGATGGTTGGCAGGCGGAACTCGGACCCGTAGCGTTCCTGCTCGCCCCGCTGCCACGAGACGGCGACATTGAAGCCCAGCCCGTTTTCCCAGACGCCCGAGCCGCGAACCTCGACGCCCGAGATCGTCACGGCGTCGACGTTGATGAACTGATAGACAGCCGGATCCGCGGGGGTGAACGAGCCCGAGACCACGTCCTGGATGATGAAGTCGTCGTACTCGCCATAGAAGGCGGTTACGCCCGCCGACCACATCCCGCCCGATCCGTCCTGATAGTCGCGCAGCCGCAGGCCGCCCTCGATCGTGCGGCTGGTTTCCGGCTGCAGGTCCGGGTTCGGCAGGGATACATAGCCGAAGGCCAGGTTCGAGAAGCCATTGTTGACCTGCGACGGGGCCGGGGCCTTGAAGCCCATGGCGGCGTTGGCGAACAGGCCGAGGTGGTCGGTGAACCACCACATGGCGCCGAACTTGGGCGAGACCTGGCTGTCGGACGACCCCTCGGCGGCGAAGGGGTAGAGGGCGTCGACGTCGGGTGTCAGCTCGTACCAGTCGAAGCGCAGGGCCGGGAACAGGGCCAGGTCGCCGCCCAGCAGGGTGATCTCATCCTGCAGGAAGGCGCCGGCCAGGGCGTAGTCGGTGTTGGGGAAGGACCGGGAGACGGTGTTGCTGTCGCCGAAGGTGTAGCGAAGGCCCTCCTGGCGCGTGTTCGAATAGTCCGCGCCGTAGGTGAACAGGTGTGCGACGCCGGCGAAGGTCGCGGGGGTCGAGGCCTGGGCGCCGAAGCCCCAGACGCGGTTGTCGAAGGTGTTGTCGCGGGCGCGGTCAACAGCGGGGGTGCGGTCCTCGAAGGTGTGCTGGCTGACCTCGGACTGCTGCCAGTAGGCGGTCAGGCGGCCGTCCCGGACCGCGCCGAAGGCATCGAAGAACCAGTCCGCGGAGACCCGGTCACGGTTGGTAGTGTCGGTTCCCAGCACCTGCACGGTCGAGGCCGTGACGCCCGAGAGGATGTCCGAGGACACGTCGCGGTCGAGGTGGTCCCAGGTCAGACGCAAGCGGCTGTTGTCGTCCACGTCGAGCACGCCGCGCGCCATCAGGGCGTTGGAGGCGATGTCCTGCGGGTTGGCGACGTCGCGGGTCGAGCCGGTTAAGTCCCGGGAGCCTTGCGTCTCCTGCTCGTGGGCGTCGCGACGGGTATAGGAGACCAGACCCGAGAAGCGGCCCGTGCGGCCGGCCACGATCAGGCCCTCCGACCACTGGTCGTCGGCCGCGCTGTAGGCGACACGCGCGCGCACGCCGAGATCTCTTCCACGATCCAGGAAGTCGACCGGGTCGCGGGTGGTGAAGGTCACGGCGCCGGCCACCCCGTCCGAGCCATAGAGCGCCGAGGCCGGACCCCGCAGGATCTCCACGGTGGACAGCATGTCCATGTCCACGAAGTCGCCGCGCCCGAACAGGGACGGGCCAAACGCATAGCCGTCCGGCACGCGCACGCCGTCGGTCTGGATCAGGACCCGGTTGCCCTCCAGGCCGCGGATGTTGAAGCCGGCGTTGCCGTCGCGGCCCGTGCCGCCGAGGGCCGCGCCGAAGCGGGCAGGGCTGGACGGGACCGAGACACCCGGCTCGAAGCGGACCAGATCGCGGATGTCAGTGACCAGATTGTCCTCGATCTCGGCCTCGGTGATGACGCTGACGGTAGCCGGGACCTCGTCGATCGGCTGGGCGGTTCGCGTGGCCGTGACCGTCACCTCCTCCAACTGCGCTTCGGGCGCATAGGGCTGGGCCGCGGTCTGGCCGGCTGAGAGGACGGCGATCGACGCCGCGGAGGAGAGGAGGAGAATGCGCATGAGGACGGCCCCGCGTGATGACAGGGCGCGCAATTACTGCGACGCATTCTCAATTGCAAATTAGATGAGAAAGATTCTCAACTGGTGAGCCGGAAAAGCCCCGGTCGCGGCGCGCCGGGGCTCTCTCGGCGTCAGCGGCCCTGAAGCTCGTCGGCCAGACGGTCCATGTCGTAGACGTCGCGCAAGGCGGCGGTGATGGCCTGGGCCGTGACGATGACGCTGCGGTTGACGTTGGGGTCGTAGCCGAAGGCGTTGCGCTGACCCAGGATGGTCGAGTCGAAGTTCGCCCCGATGACCTCGCCGTCGGCGTTGATCGCCGGCGAGCCTGAGTTGCCGCCGATGGTGTCGGTCGAGACCGCCATGTTCAGCCGGGTTTCGAGGTCCAGCTCGTCGCGGGCTTCGACCCAGCGCGGCGCGATCTCGAACGGCGGGGCGCCGGTGGCGCGGTCATAGAGGCCGGCGAAATCGGTGAAGGGCTCCACCGTGCGGCCGTCGTACGTCCAGCCCTCGATGCGGCCGAAGGTCAGGCGCGGGGTGCCGGTGGCGTCCGGATACTGGCTGTCGCCGTAGACGGCGAAACGGGCGGCGGCGAGCCGTTCGGCGGCGCGGTCGGTCGGACCCTGGACGCGCTCCTGCCAGACGCTGCGGGCCTCGCGGGCTTCGTCGTCCATGGCCAGGGCGAACTGGATCAGCGGATCGTCGGACGCCTCGATGGCGGCCATGCCGCCGTCCCACAGGGCCGCGCGCACGGCCGGATCGGCCAGGGTCGTGCCGGCCACGATCCGGGCCGCGATCTGTTCCGGGCTCTCATTGCCGAAGATGGCGCGGATGCGCGGATCGTCGACGGTCAGTATCTCGCGCGTCTTGGACAGCCACCACTCCAGCTGAATCTCGTTCAACTCGGGATAGGTCGGCAGGTCGGCCACGGTCTGGCGGCGCAGCAGCGGCAGGCGGCTGTCGGCATATTCGACCAGGCGCTGCGGCGCCGCCGTCTCGCGCTCGCGGGCTGCGCGGACCAGGTTGCGGGCCCAGGTGAACAGCTGCGAGCCGCCGCCGGCGCGCTGCTCCAGGAAGAAGTAGGCTGGGAACAGTTCGGCGTAGTCGTCCTGCAGGGCCTCGATGTCGCGCCACGGATCGCCGATCCGTTCGGCCAGCATCAGGTCGGCGGCGACGGCGCGGCGCAGTTCCGCCTCGGCCTCGGCCTTGCCGGCCATGAAGTCGGCGTCGATCAGCGCGCGCGACTGGCCCTGGCCGCGCTTGTAGCTGTTCTCGATCCCGCTCAGCGTCGAGGAGGCGATGAAGGCGTTCTCGTCGCTCTCGGACGCGAAGCGCAGCAGACGCCCGCGCAGCTCCGAGCGGGTCAGCTGGTCGAGCGGCATGGAGATGTCGCGCACCGTCATCAACTGGCTCATGGTCAGCAGGCGCTGGGTCGAGCCCGGGCTGCCCGAGATCACTACCAGCTCGCCCGCAGTCGGGGCCTCGGCGTCCCAGCCCAGATGCTCGGGCGTCGCCATGGGCTGGCCGTCGGCATAGAGGCGCAGGAACGCCGCATCGAGGCCGAAGCGCGGGAAGGAGAAGTTGTCCAGATCGCCGCCGAAGGCCGCCGCGGCCTCTTCCGGCGCGAAGGCGAGGCGGACATCCTCGTACTTGCGATAGGTATAGAGCTTGTACTGCCCGCCCCGGTACAGGCTGACGACCTGGCAGCGCAGCTCGGGGCGACCCTCGCAGGCGGCGGTCTCGATCGCGCCGATGGCGGCGTCGCGGGCCTGGGTGAAGGCGAGGCCCTCGAGGCCTTCGCCGGCCGAACGGACCTGGTCAGTCACGTCCGAGATGCCGGTCAGGATTTCGGCCTGCATGCCCTCGCAGCGGCGCTCTTCCTCGCGGGTCGCCGGCAGAAAGCCGGTCAGGGCGTACTGGTTGTCCGCCGTCGACAGGTTCTGAACGCAGGCCTCGACGCAGTGGTTGTTGGTCAGGACCAGCCCCTCGGCCGAGACGATCGAGGCCGAACAGCCCGTCGACAGACGCACCGACGCCGCCTGCACGCGGTCGAGCCACGCCTGGTCGATGTTGGCGCCATAGGTCTGGTTGACCCGGGCCATGGGGAAGTTGTCGTAGGTCCACATCCCTTCCTCGGCGAGGGCGGGGGTGGCCATCAGCGTCAGGATCGAGGCGGCGGCGAAAAGCGTATGGCGCATGGAGCGGCTCCGGCGGAACTGAGGGCCGAAGTGGTAGCCGCCAATGCCCCGACGGCCAAGGGCCCGTCAGCCGTGCGCGATCACGTCTGCCACCCGCCAGCCGTCGCCGGCGTCGCGGGTCAGTTCGACACGCAGGTGGTTGGCCCCAGCCTCGCCTTGCAGAACCACCTCCAGCGTCGCGGCGCCTTCGGCCTCTGTGGTCGTCGAGACGGACGTGACGCGGGCGCTCGCCGGCGAATTGCAAAGGCACAGCGGATCGACGCTGGCCCAGCCGGGGCTGGCCGCGCGCATCTGCTGGACGATCGACCAGTAACGCCCGGTCAGGATCGCCGGCCCGTCCGGCGTCTCGCCGGCGCGGACAGACCCGGACGCCATGCCGCCGTAGATGCAGCGCACATAGGCTTCGGCCGCGGCCTGACCGGCGCAGTCGCCACTGGGCGACGGATCGGGCGCAGCCATCTCGCCCGCCTCGCCGCCGCCGGCGGCTGTCTCGTGCGGCCCGTAGATGACCGGGGGATCGTCGCCGTATCCCTCCCGCTCCGCTTCCTCTTCGTCCGTAACGCCGAAGAGGACGTCCAGCACCTTCCTGCCGTTGTCGCAGGCGCTCACGGCCAAGGCCGCGACAAGGACCAGAACGAGACGCATGGCAGGCCTCCCTCCGGGCCGATCATACGCCCAAAAACCCGTGTTCTCCACAATGCCGCCGCGAACACGCTGGCGCTTCCCGGGTAAGGTCTGCTAACCCGTGCGCACCATGACCGTCCGTGTGTTTCGCCTGATTTCGATTAGCCGCCCGGCGTAGCGCCGCAGGGGCAACCCCGCGCACGCCGGGATCGAACACGCGAACGATCAACGACACGAGACGAT
>CAMLNT010000093.1 GCA_946481425.1 uncultured Brevundimonas sp. | reverse complement strand
GGGATGATCAGGCGGCCGCCCGGCTTCAGCTGCCGGAACAACTCCGGCGGCGCATACTGGGCGACGCAGGTCAGCATGATCATGTCGAACCCGCCCTCGACCTCGGGCCAGCCGAAATAGCCGTCGCCGACCCGACCGTGGACGTTGGTGTAGCCGAGCGGCTCGAAGATGCGGCCCACCGCCTGACCGATCGGTTCGATGATCTCGATCGTATAGGCGTCGCGCACGATGCGGCTGAGCAGCGACGACTGGAAGCCCGAGCCGGTGCCGATCTCGAGCGTCACGTCGGTCGGTTTGGGATCGGCCAGCTGGGTCATGTAGGCCTGGCCGAGGAAGTCCGACAGGACCGAACCGTGGCCGATGGCCCAGGGCTTGGGGTCGCTCTCGTAGGCCTGGTAGGCCGTCGATTGCTGGGCGGCGTACTGGTAGTGGAAGAACTCGCGCGGCACGGACTCGAAGGCCTGGAGCACCTGCTCGTTGGCCTCGCCGAAACGGCTGGCGAGATAGCTGCGGATGTGGGCCATGGCCGCCGGCTTGCGCGCCTGGATGGCGGCGAACTGGGCCTCGGTGATCTGGCTGGGACGGCCCGAGGCGGCCATGGCCGTCTGGAAGGCCGCG
Organism: uncultured Brevundimonas sp.; assembly: GCA_946481425.1. The sequence goes on along the minus strand of CAMLNT010000093.1, from coordinate 7,708 downwards.
AAGGTCCAGGGCTGGGACGGCATGCGCACGGTCTGGGAGACGGCGGAATCCTCGACGGGCGCCTCGACGGCGGGGCCGTCGGCTGACGCCGGGCCGCCGCCTGTATCGCGTGCGCCTTCGGGATCGAGGCGGCGGCGGATGTCCTCGATGGCGGTTTCCGGATCACAGCCGGCGAGCGGCAGGGCGGCCAGGCCGGCGGCGCCGGCCATCAGGTGTCTACGCGAGAGCATCATGCGGTTCGTCCACGGGTGCGGATGGAAGGGGAGCGCTGCGCCGGCGCGCGCCGGGCGGCAGGACGAGGAAGGCCAGAACGTAGAGCCCGGCCCCCAGGATCAGGAGCGACGAGAATCCGATGTCGCGCGACAGCAAATTCGCCAGCGGCGTGGCGATAACGGAGAAGGCGCCGTTCAGCGCCCAGGCCCACGGCAGCATCCGCCCCTCGCCCACCTGGGTCAGCCCCATCGGGAACGGGATACCGAGCGCCAGCGACAGGGGCGCGGCGGCGGCCATGATGATCCCGGCGCGCTGCCAGAACGGCAGGTCGAGGCTCTGCATCAGGAACGGATCGGCCTGGAACCAGATCGCCGCCGACCAGCCCAGCACGACCAGAACAGCGAGCGCGACAGACAGCTTGGGGAAGCGCTGGAGCCGCTCGGCCAGCAGGCTGCCGACGCCGGAGAAGAACAGCATCGAGGTCACCACCAGGGCGAAGGCCGTCGAATAGTCGTTCAGATAGAAGGCCGCCTTGTCGATGATCAGGATCTCGATCAGCAGAAAGCCGAGACCCAGGCACGGGAAATAAAGCGCCGGCCACAGGCGGCGGGGCTCGGGCGCGCCGCGCCGCTTGCGGAACAGGGCCGGCGCGAGAAGCACCAGCAGGGCGATGACGATGGCCTGGCCAAGTACGGCGATGTTCACCAGGCCGCCGATCTCGGCCTGCGGCAGGACCTCGAGGCGCTGGATCAGGGTCGGCAGGTTCTCGAGCCGGAGCGACGAATAGTAGGCGGGGCGGTCGAGCGTCGAGGCGCGGACGTGGAAGTCGCGGCCCGTCGGCGTCGGCTCCCCGGCAAGGACGGCGGGAATCTCGTTGGCGAGCGCGTCGTCCGGGCCGGTCGAGACGATCTCACCGGTCAGGAAATTGACGCTTGGCAGGTCGTTGAACAGGCGCGCGCGGGCGGCCGCGGGGTCCATGCCCGGGGCGTAGGAGATGTCGAAGGAGCGTTCTTCGCAGAAGGCCGCGAGGGTCGCGATGTCCTCCGCCGTCCAGTGGTCAGGCGAGACGAGGATGCGGGCGTTCCAGGCCGAACGGTAGACCAGGATGCGCTGGGTGGGATCCGCGCCGCGGGCGATCAGGGCCTGACGCGCCGTCGAGAGGACGCGGAGCGCATAGACGGGGAAGTCGCGGATAGACACCGAAACCGACAGGACGCCGTCCGGGCTGAGCGCCCCGAGGTAAGCCTCGAAGGCCTCGACCGTCAGACCGTTCATGTTGGCGGGCGTCGTGTCGATGAAGTCGGCAGAGATGTCGATGACATCGTAGCCGGGCTCGCGGGCGCCGAGCGCCGCCGCGACGGGACCGCCCTCGAGCAGGTTCACCCGGCCGCCAAAATCGGGCGCCGGGGAGCCCGCCAGGCCCTGCCGCAGGGCCATGTGCAGGAGCGGCTCGGGCTCGACCGCGTCGATGCGACCGGCGTCCAGCGTTATGGCCTCCGCCGCCCGCCATCCGCCGGACAGGCCGATCAGGAGCGTGTCCGCCACGGGCCTCAGAAGATAGGGCGCTGCGCTCAGTCCCGCCCGGCCGTACGCGCCGTCGAGGCGCGCCTGCGTCGGGAGGGCCGCAACCCGCGAGCCGTCGCGATACAGGCCGAAGGTCGACGGCGGACCGGGCACGCCCATCATCTGGGCGTTGTTGGACAGGTCCGCGTCGACGCGTTCGGTGAAGTTGTCGAGCAGGATGTAGTAGCCGCGCGGCTGGCGCACCTGACCCTCGACCTGGGCGCCGCTCGTGTGCATGGGCGCATAGATCGCCTTGTACTGGCTGAAGGCGGGCGCCGGGCCGGTGAAGAGCAGGTACCAGCCCCCTATCAGGGCCGCGAAGGACGCCGCGACGCCTAGCCACTTGAACCGCCCCTTCTCGAAGACGGGCGCCATTGCGACCGGGACGATCAGAGCGGGAATCAGGACGAAGGGGTGAAGCACAAACATCAGGCCCAACGCCGTCAGGGCGCCCGCCGCCGCTCCGATCAGGTCGTACCCATAGACCTTGCCGATCCGGGCATGGTTCTGGATGAAGACGACGGAGATGTAGGTCCCCGCCAGAAAAAAGAATGGCAGGAGCGCCCCGTAGTAGAGCGCTATGTTCCTGATCTCCGAGGTCCAGGTCGTCGGGTTCTGGAGCTGCAGCGGGTTGAACGGATTGACCGTCACCTGCAGGAATCCCAGCGCGGCGGCCAGAACCATCAGCGGAGGCAGGATGAGCCGCAGCGCGGAGCCCCACCGCTCCGCCGTCTCGCGGAAAACGGCTACGACCACGCCCGAGAGGGCGAAGCCGGCCATGACCATCGAGATGATCCAGTAGCCGTAGTCCGACCAGGCCGCGACCGCGAAAAACCGCGTGAGGGCGTTCTCGATGCCGACGACGCCCAGGGAAATCAGAAAGATCGGGATCAGACGCGAGACATCGAGCGAAGACGCGCGCGTCTTCCACCCCGGCGCGACGCTGTCTGGCGCGCCCGCCTCTACGCCTTGAAACTCGGCATCCCCCATCCAGTCCACCATTCCCCAACCGAACAGGCCTGTCGCGGCTTTTCGCGTCTGAGAGAATGCTGTGCGGTGAAGTTTCGCCTAGGCGGCGCTCAAGGCGCTTCCGCCAGGAAGCGACAGCCGGTCAGGCCGAGCCCTTCGCACCGGGACTGGAAGGCCGTCGGGTCGGGCCGCTCGCGCGTGTCGATCCAGCCTTCGAGCGCGGCGAGGACGGTCAGGTAGGTCGCATCCGCGAGCCGGCTGTGCTGGTCCTCGTCGGTCGTGACCTGCACGAGCAGGTCCGAGCGTCCGGCGTCCGCAACCGTCCGCGCGTAGATCGCCTCGACTTCGTGGAAAACCGTCGGGTCATGCAGGGCATGCACCGACAGGGTCGGCGCCACGATCTGGCCTGTCAGGTCGGCATCGTGGGCCAGCATCGCAACGCCAACCGGATCGGCGGTGAAGCGTTCGACACCGGCATTCAAGGCCACGTCGTCATCGGACCCGGCGTATCGCCGCGTGGCGTTGTCGAATGGATTGCGCCCGCCCAGCCGGACCATGACCAGGTCCTGGAACAGGAAGGTCGCCCAGTTCATGTGGGCGACCAGTTCGTCCTCCTGGATGCCAGTCACCGCCAGGATCTGCCTCAGGCGGTTCGCCTGCGCCGTCGACCGGTCCTCCGGTTGGCGATCAACGCCGGTGCAGGTCTGGATCCGGTCACGCAGCTGTCCGCGCGTCAGATCCGAGCCTAGCGGCAAGCCCTGCCAGACCGGATAGTCACGCTCGGCCGGGAACGGATGGTTGCGGCAATAGAACTGGTAGACGGCGCGGAGATCCGCCCGGAATTGGTAGGCGCGCGTGCCACCGCTCAGGACGCCATTGGTCAGCAGCACGCCATCGTAGACGAGCGAACCATCGGCCGCGGTCCCATAGAGCTCCGCCGCCTTGGCGGCGACATTCCCACCCCAGGACTGGCCATGGAGGATGGTGCGTTCGGGTCGTCCATAGCGGACCCAGAACAGCTGTCGACTGCGTTCCACATCCTCGGCCGCGGACCGCACGCCGTAGCCGCCCCGGCGATAGGAGGAACCGATCCAGGCATAGCCCTGGCGGACCATCACCGAGAAGCGGTCGAGGTCTTCCAGAGAGTCGCCCTGCTCCGGCTCGCCCATGCGCGGGCCGCCATGGGCGTGCACGACGAGGCGATCGTTCCAGTGGTGCGGCATGGCGATGATCAGCCAGGCGCCGGCCTCGTCCCGCACCGACAGGCAGGAGGCCACATCCCGCACGGATTCAGGGCACGCGATTTCGGTGGCCCGATCCTCGGACGCCGCCGTCGTGGCGCAGCCCCAGGAGGCGGCGGCGGCCATGACGACCGCCGCCACGATCGCGAGGCCGGACGTGCCGCCTCGCGACCGCCTTCGGGGAGGAAGCTCAGAAGGAACGACGGACATTCAGGTACCAGTAGCGACCCCATGGATTGTGCACGGAGCCCCGGTAGCCGCCGTCAGCCAGCGGCGGGCCTTCGTTGAAGAGGTCCCGCACGCCGAGGCGCACCCGGGTGGTGTCGGCGAACTCGTACTGGCCATAGAGATTGACGGTCATCTGGGAGTCGACCTGCCACGGATTGCCCGATGCGCCCAGCAGACCGGGCTGCTCAAAGCCGCTGACGTACTGGGTCGACAGGCCGGCTCGCCAGGCCTGGTAGTCCCAGGTGACCGAGGTCGAGAAGCGCCATTCCGGACGTCCATTCTGGCCGATGAGGTCGGACGGGTCCGGCAGCGGCGTACCGGCGTTGATCACACCCGCCTCACGCGCCTCGAACAGCATGTTCACGATCGGGCCGGGATCTCGGGTGAACTGATCCAGGCGGCTGGCATTGAGGTTCACCTCGAAGGACCCGAAGCCCGGGTCCTCGATCGTCCAGTAGACGGCGAAGTCGGTGCCGCTGACGGTCTGGGGCTGGAGGTTCACGAAGCTGTCGTTGATGGACAGGACCTCGCCGGCCGGCGCGATCCCGGTGCCGGTGAAGAGCAGGACGTCGTCCGCGTCCGGAGCCGCCCGGTTGACCAGTGGGTTGGTCTGGCCCTGGACGCGGTAGAAGTAATCCAGGGCGAGCGCTGTCTGGACTCCGAGCAGGCCCACGATGTCTTCCTGCTCGATGGACCAACGGTCGATCGTGAAGGTGAAGGACCCCATGGTTTCCGGGATGAAGTCCGGCTGGAAGACCAGACCGTAAGAGGTGTTGGTGCTGGTTTCGGGCTCGAGGTCCGGATTACCGGCGACCAGCAGCGAGGCGCTCGACAGGCTCTGGCCGCAGGCCGCGAAGTTGGCGATCCGCCCGGCGCGCAGGTCGGCCTCGCAGCGGATGTAGTCGGTGCCGCTGGCCAGGCGCGCATACTGGGTGGCGTTCGTCTGCTCCAGGTTCGGTGCTCGGAAGCCCTCCGAATAGGACGCCCGCAGGCGCAGGCCCGGGACGATGTCCCACGCCATCGCAATCTTTGGGCTCCAGACGGAGCCGAAGTCCGAGTAGTGCTCGAAGCGCCCCGCGAGCTGGAAATCCAGCTGATGAACGAACGGAATGCCCATTTCGGGCGAAACCGCCGGGACGGCAAACTCGATGTAGCCTGCACCGACAGACCGCTCGCCCTCGGTGTCAGGGTTGGGGCTGACGGCCGAGACGTTCGACAGGTTGGTGTCGCCGGTGACCATGTCCACGAAGGTGTTGGTGCCGTCCAGATTGTCGTCGCGGTCGTCGCTCTGGGTTTCGTGGCGGGCCTCCACGCCGAGGGCCATGCCCAGCGGACCGGCCGGTAGCTCGAACAGATCCGACCGCGTCAGGCGGAAGTCCGCCATCGTCAAGGTCGTGCGCGACACGCGGCGCAGGTCGAAGACGATGGCGTCGATCGCAGCCTGCGAGCTGGGCGCGCAGTCACCGTAGCTGGTGGTAGCCACGCAGCCGCCACCGAACGGGTTGTATGCGTCCGGCGTCGAAAGCGAGAGCTGCTGCTGTAACGCCGTCATGTTGATATTGGGCGAGATGTCTTCGGCCTCGGCCTCGGAATAGAGGATCGCCGATTCCCAGTCGAAGGCGCCCCACTGGCCACGCAGTCCGGCCAGGGCGCGCGCCTGATAGTTGTTGACCTGGACGTGCTGGAAGCCGGCGTCGACGAAGCGGTAATTCGTCAGCTGGACCGGAAGCCCCGAGGCAGGAACGCCCGTCAGACCCGGCAGGCGGTTCGGATTGGGGGACCCGTCTGCGAATGTAATCGGACCAAACGGGTTCCAGTAGTTGCTGGCCGGGATCCAGAGGCTGTTCAGGTTGACGACCGGCGGCTGGACTGCGCGGCTTTCCGCCACGTACAGGCCTAGTTCGCCGAAAGCCTCCATGCCGTTATCGAGGTCGTAGCGACCCGTCAGGAACAGGTTCAGGCGCTCCACCCCAGGACGAACGGTCGTCCCGTAGCGGGTGTCGTAACGCATCTCGCGGTTCACGGTGTTGAAGTTGTGATTGCCGCTCGAGATACAGATGCCCCCGCCGACATTGACGCCGCAGCCGAAGGTGCTGGGCTGGAATCGGAACTGGCCTGAGCCGTTGGTCACCGCCGTGCCGTTGGAGCGGATCACCGGGCGGGGGCCGACGCTGAGACGCGCCCAAGGCGTGTGCGAGGAGCGACCGTCGAGCGCCGTCACGCCGGCGAAATCCGGGTACTCGGCGAACAACCCGCGCAGATCGTCGGAATAGGTGAACTCCTGATCCGAGGCCCACAGCTCCGACCGGTCCGTGTAGTTGGCGAACAGCGAGATGTTGCCGCGGTCGAAGTTGTGGCCACCGAACAGGTTGACCTCGAACTCCTGCATGCCCGTGCCTTCGGCGCCGCCGTAGCGGGCGCTGACGGTGAGACCGTCGTAGCGGTCGCGCGTCACGGTGTTGACGACACCCGCCACCGCGTCGGCGCCGTAGATGGCGGCCGCGCCGTCCAGCAGGATCTCGGTGCGACGCAGGCCGGCCACCGGAATGGCGTTTGAGTTGTAGCTCAGCACCGGGACGGTGCCCGTGTCCGAGGTGCCCTGGCTGGTCGGGTGCTGAACAATCCGGCGGCCGTTCAGAAGGACCAGGGTGTTGCCGACGCCCAGCGATCGCAGGTTGATCGAATTGACGTCGCCGCGAGCGGCGTTCGACGTCTGGGGGTTGTTCGAGGAGTCGAACAGGACGTCGCCCATCTGCGGGATGGTACGGAACAGCTCGTCGCCCGACGAGGCGCCGGTCGCGTCGATCTGATCCTCGTCGAGGACCACAACAGGGAGCGCTTCGGTGGTGCGGGCGCCGACGATGCGCGTGCCGACAACCACGACCTCCTCGACCTGATCGTCCGGGGCCTCCGGCTGTCCCGCGTCCTGGGCATTCGCCGCCCCGGCAAGGCCCAGCACCACCGCCATGGCGGCGCCGCTCATCAGGCGATGGCGTTGTCTCGTAACCATGAAATCCTCCCCTTGGTCCCTGTTCCGGCTGATCTCAGTCAGCGGTGATGGCTTCCTTGTCGCCGGGCCCCGCGGCAGGATCGGCGGGGGCGGCGAGCGCGCCCGATCCGCCGGCGAGCGCGAGGCGCATCCGGTCCTGATCGAGTTCGCCTTCCCATCGCGCGACCACCAACGTGGCGACGGCGTTTCCGACAAAGTTCGTGAGCGCCCGGCACTCGGACATGAAGCGGTCGATCCCCAGGATCAGGGCCATGCCGGCGACCGGCACGTCCGGCACGACCGACAGGGTCGCGGCCAGGGTGATGAAACCCGCACCGGTGATGCCGGCGGCGCCCTTGGAGCTCAGCATGGCCACCAGCAGGAGCGTCACCTGCTGCCACAGGGTCAGCTCGATGTTCAGCGCCTGGGCGATGAACAGCGCCGCCATCGTCATGTAGATGTTGGTGCCGTCCAGGTTGAACGAATAGCCCGTCGGCACGACCAG
>CAMLNT010000092.1 GCA_946481425.1 uncultured Brevundimonas sp. | reverse complement strand
CTCGCGCCTGCCCGCGCGCCGCCAGAACCTGTTCTTCTCGGCCACCATGCCGGGCGAGATCGGCAAACTGGCCGGCGACCTGCTCAAGGACCCCGTCAAGGTCCAGGTCACGCCCCAGGCCACCACGGTCGAGCGCATCGAGCAGAGCGTCATCTGGGTCGAACAGGGCAAGAAGCGCGCGCTTCTGACCGAACTGTTCTCGGACCCCGCCTATACGCGCTGCCTGGTGTTCACCAAGACCAAGCACGGCGCCGACAAGGTCGCCGCCTATCTGGAGGCCGGCGGCGTCGAGGCCGGGGCCATCCACGGCAACAAGAGCCAGCCGCAGCGCGAGCGGGCGCTGGAGGCCTTCAAGAACGGCAAGCTGCGCGTCCTGGTCGCCACCGACATCGCCGCCCGCGGCATCGACGTCGACAAGGTGACCCACGTGGTCAACTTCGAGCTGCCGTTCGTGCCCGAGGCCTATGTCCACCGGATCGGCCGCACGGCCCGCGCCGGCAAGGACGGCACCGCCATCAGCTTTGTCGCACCCGACGAGATGAAGCTGCTCAAGGACATCGAGAAGGTCACGCGCCAGAAGATCCCGTCCTGGGACCGCCGCAACGACAAGCTCCTGTCTCAGCTGGACGCCTCGATTCTCGCGGCCGGCGTGGCCAAGAAGGCGACCCTGCCGGGCGGCGATGAAGATCGTCCCCAGCGCGGCCCGCGTCGCGGCGGTCGCCACGGCGACAAGCCCGAAGGCGTCCGCGGCCAGCCGCACCGCAAGCGTCGCGGCAACAAGCCGGGCGCCGCGGCGCCCGAACGTCCCGCCTTCGACCCGATGGCCCGCGAGCGCCAGCCGATGAAGCCGGTCCAGACCGAAACCGGCGAAGGCGCCAGCCTCAAGCGCCGCCCACGTCGTCGTCGCCCCTCCAACGGCGGTAAGGGCTACGCCCAGCAGAGCTAGGACATGTCAGGCCGTCGCTGAGCGCTTCAGCGGCGGCCTTTCTCCATAGGCGACGGTCCTGAGCGCCCACTCCAGCGGCCCCATCCGGAACCAGCGCAGCCAGAGCACGCTGAACACCGCCTGTCCGACCCAGACCGCTACGCACATCAGCCACAGCTCGGCCCATCCGAGCCGCGCCCACCATCCCAGACCATAGAAGACGACCGCCCCGATCAGCGACTGGCCGAGATAGTTGGTCAGCGCCATCTTGCCGATCGCCCTGAGGCCTGTGCCGACGAAGAACAGCGCCCTCGCCTTCCACAGCAGCATGATCAGGCCCAGGTGCCCCAGCGTCGTCGGTACGCGCGAGACCTCATAGGTGAAATCCGGCCACCAGACTTCCGGCGAGAAGCCGCCCCTCCACATGGCCAGGTGCTCGGCCACGTTCACGCTGACGCCCACCGCGTAGCCGCCCAGCATCATCAGCGCATAGAACAGCATCGACCGCTCGCCCGTGATCACGCGCCAGCGGAAGAGCGCCATGCCCAGGAACATGAAGGCCACGGATTCAAGGATCAGATAGATGCCCCAGACCGACATTCCCCAGCTGGAATAGGCTTCGAAGGTCCAGCCAACGGCTTGCGGGTATGTCCCCATCCGCTCTTCACGCTCGGCGTCGATGTCCTCCTGCGGCGGATCGAGATAGGTCTGGTAGCCCGTGTAGGTCTGGAGCGCTGCCGTCTGATCCTCGGAAAGGGTCTCGCCGCGAGCCTGCGCCTCATGGGCGGCCCGGCCCTCGCGATAGGCCGGCAACTCGCTCTTGTAGGCGAAGCCCTCAAGCCCCGAGACGAGCGTCAGGAGCACCGCGGCCATCGCCACCAGCTTCCAGGGCCTGGCCTTGCGGAACACGAAGATCAGCATCCCCGCCCAGCCGTAGTTCCACAGGATATCGCCCGGAAACAGAAGCAGCGTGAAGTTCACGAGCCCCAACCCCAGAAGGATCAGGCACCGCCGGAACCAGACGTCGGCGGACCGGCCGCTCCCCGTCTCGTCGCCGCGCCGCGTGATCAGGATCACCGCCGCTCCGAACAACAGGGTGAACAGCCCCCGCATCGTGCCCTCGAAGAAGACATTCTCGGCGAACCAGACCTGCCAGTCCGGATTGGCCCAGTCGGCCGGGAAGGCGGGAAAGTTCGTCGCCCAGGGCGTGCCCATGCCGATGATGTTCATCAGCAGGATGCCGCAGAGCGCAAAGCCCCTCAGCACATCCATCGCGTCGTAGCGCTGGTCCTCCGTGACGGGCGCGATGGCGGTCTCGGTCACAGCGGAAGCGACCCGTGATTGATCTTGCCGGCGTCAGCGATCTGGCTGGCGCCCTTGAGCGTCGCGATGAGCCCAAAAAGCGCCGGCCCCCAGGCGACGACATAGGTCTCGCCAGCAGACATGTAGGTCCAGACCGTCAGTCCGATTCCGACACTCAACAGGATCAGGCCAACGGTCAGGATCATGACGCCCCGCGAGCGATCCTCCTTCGTGATGCGCGCGCGCACCCGTTCGATCGCCGCTTCTGCAGCGCCCTCCTCGAACCCGTCCGCCACCATGGCCTGGACGAGCGCGCGCGGGTCCGCACCCCGGCGAAATCTGGCGATGGCCTCGATATCAGCGCTGTTCAATTCTGCCCCCTGCCCCGCGCCTGTTGTCAGCGGGATTTCGGCGTTCGTCCAGTCTGAATAAGCGCGAGCTTGCCCTCTTCGTCGCGCGCTCTAGGCTGCGCGCTCAAGGAGTCGCGCATGCGGATCGCCACCTGGAACGTCAACTCGGTCAACGCCCGGCTTGAGACGGTGCTGGCCTGGGTCGACCAGGCCCAGCCCGACGTCATGTGCTTCCAGGAAATCAAGTGCGTCGACGAGAAGTTTCCCGCCGAACCCTTTGAAAGCCGGGGCTATAATATCGCCGTCCATGGCCAGAAGTCCTACAATGGCGTGGCCCTCCTCTCGAAGTACCCGCTCAGCGACATCCGTCGTGGCCTCCCCGGCGAGGATACGGACGAACAGGCCCGCTACATCGAAGCGGTGGTCGAGGCCGAAACCCCGGTGCGCGTCGGCGCCATCTATCTGCCGAACGGCAATCCGCTCGGCACGGAAAAGTTCGACTACAAGCTCCGCTGGTTCGACCGCCTGCGCGCCCATGCCGCCGGGCTCCTCAAGCTCGAGGAACGCCTGGCCCTGTGCGGCGACTTCAACGTCATCCCCGAGCCGGTAGACGCCAAGAACCCGTCAGCCTGGGTCAACGACGCCCTGTTCCAGCCCGAAAGCCGCCAGGCTTTTCGCGCCATGATCAACCTGGGCCTGTCGGACGCCCACGAGCTCGGCGGCGAGCCGGACGGGACCTACACCTTCTGGGACTATCAGGCCGGCGCCTGGCAGCGCGACCACGGCATCCGCATCGACTTCGCCCTGCTCTCGCCACAGGCCGCCGACGCCTTCGAGGGCATCGAGACCTGGCGCGACGCCCGCGACATGGACAAACCCTCCGATCACGTGCCTGTCGTGGTGACGCTACGCCCATGAGCGAGGTGCTCCGCACCATCCTGATCGTCATCCTGGCCGGCGTGGCCGTCACGACGGCGGCCATCTTCGCCTCCTGGTGGTTCGAGCCCGCTCGGCGCCTTCGCCGTGCGCTCCGGCGCGTGCTGGGTGGCGTTCCGGAATGCGAGGCGCTGGACGTGTCCGAAGGCCGCGCCGCCGGGCTGGATTTCGAGACCGAGTCGCTCGCGGTCCTTTGGCGCACCGGCGGCGCCGGACTGGTCTACGGCTTCCACGAGATTGAGGGCGCCGAGCTGATCGTTGACGGCAAGGTCCTCGCCCGAGCCCGCCGCGACGAGCCCCGCCGGCTGCTGGACGATTTTGCCGTCGACGCCGAGCGGGTCGCGCTGCGGCTCATCTTCTCGGACCATCGCTTCCCGGAGTTCGAGCTGGAGCTGTTCGGGCCCGGCTCCCTGCTGGGCGACGCCGCCGAGGCCGTGCGGCTGGGCCGCCGCTGGTTATCTCACGTCGAGGCGGTTTTACGTCGCCCCCGGCCCCGTCCACAGCCGGAACTGAAACTGGAGCCCGAAGGCAGCCCCGCGCGGGGTGACGAGGACGAAGAGGACGGCTAGAACCCCGCCGTCTCTCTTTCCGCCTCGCTGGAGCCTGACGTGGCCCGTCTGTTCGACGCCTACATCATCGTGGACTGGTCCGCCGCCGAGGCGAAGAAGACGGGCGAGCAGTCCGTCTGGATCGGCGTGGCCAAGCGCGACGCCCGCTTCCGCCCGGCCTATGAGAGTCACAACCCCGCGACCCGCGCCGAGGGCGAGGCTCTGCTGCGCAAGCTGGTCTCCGAGGCTCAGCGCCGCGGCGAGCGCGTCTTCATCGGTTTCGACTTCGCCCTCGCCTACCCGGCGGGCACGGCCGCGCGCCTGAAGCTGTCCGGCCAGCCGTGGTCGGCCATGTGGAAGTTCCTCGCCTCGGAAGTGAAGGACAAGGCCGACAACACCAACAACCGCTTCGCCGTCGCCAACAAGATGAACCGGTTGATGACCGACGGTCCGCGCCCGTTCTGGGGCGCACCCGCGAAACAGGTGCAGACCTGGCTGTCGGCCACCCGGCCCGACGATGTCTACGCCGGCACGAAGGAATTCCGCGCTACCGAGGAAGCCGCCTGCAAGGGCAAGCAGCGTCCCAAGAGCGTCTGGCAGATGCACGGCGCCGGCGTCGTTGGCGGTCAGACCATGCTGGGCGTCTCCATGCTGGCCCGCATGGTCGAGGATTGGGGTCCGGCCGTTGCCGTCTGGCCCTTTGGTACGGGCTGGAAGACCCTTACCGCCGCCGATGTCGAGCCCCTGTCGGTCGTGGTCGGCGAGGTGTGGCCCTCGCTGATGCCGCTCAAGCCCGAGCCCGGAGAGGTCAAGGATGCGACACAGGTCCGCACCTTGGCCCAGCACCTCCTCCGTCTCGACGAAAAGGGCGATCTCGGCGCCCTGTTCGGCGCGCCCAAGGATGCTTCGCCCGAGCTGATCGCTCAGGTCGAGGCTGAAGAGGGCTGGATCCTGGGCGTCTGAAGCTGACGCCGGGCCACCACCCGGAACCGGATACACAGCAGCACGGCCGATACGAGGCTCGCGATGATGCACGCCCAGACGATCCCGTTGACGCCTCCACCCCAGGCCACGCCCATCAGATAGCCCAGCGGCAGCATCACGACGCCGTAGCTGAAGATGTGCATCAGGGTCGGGACCCAGACGTCGGCGGCCGACCTCAGCGCCTGGGCCGCCACGACCTGCAGGGCGTCCGCGACGAAGAACAGGCAGGCCAGCACCAGCGCCGCCGTCGCCACCGCCAGCACCGCCGGCTCGCGCGTATAGGCCGAACTGATCCATCCCGCCGTCGGCCAGACGATCAGGCAGATGACGAATGCGATGACGCCCACGACCCAGAGACCGTTAAATCCGGCCCGCCCGACGCCCGCCCGGTCGCCGGCGCCATAGGCTCGCGACACCAGCACCCCGGTGGCCGCCGCCAGTCCCAGCGGCAGCATGAAGATCACCGCCGACACGTTCAGAACCACAGTCCAGGCCGCGACGCCCAGCGACCCCAGCAGACCCGCGACCAGTGTCATCGCCGCGAAGGCCGACACCTCGATGAAATACGAAACACCGGCTCCATAGCCGACCTTGCGCTGCTCGATCGCGTCCTCGCTCCGCCCCTTGACCGGATGGAACACGCCCAGCTCGCGCGCCTGCGGCATCCGCCAGATGTAGATGATCAGGAACACCGCCAGGCTCGCCCGGGCGAAAAAGGTCGCCCAGGCCGACGCGACCGCGCCATCCACCGGCAAGCCCGACATCCCCGGCACCAGCCACAGGTTCAGCGCGATATTGACGCCATTGGCGACCCACATGGCGTTCATGCCCGGCGTCGGCTTGCCGAGGCCTTCAAGGAAGAACTGCGCCGCCACGGATACGAGATAGAACGGCAGCGAGAGGGAGAAGACGATCAGCGCAAGGCCCGCGCCGTCGGCCAGCGGCGCCTCTATGCCGATCTGATGAAGGGCCCACGGTCCCGCCAGGCTCAGCAGCAACGTTGACACGATCCCGATCTGGAGGCCGTAGACCATCCCCCGACGGAGCACTGCGCCCACCTCGTGCTGTCGCCCTGCCCCGACCAGCCGCGCGGTCATCACCTGCACGCCCATCAGGAGCCCGACTGCCGTCGTCAGCAGCACCGACGTCGGCGCCCAGCCCAGCGCGTGGAAGGCCAGCTCCTCCGACGAATAGCGACCGACGACGATGGCGTCGGTCAAGCCCATGGTCATGATGCCCAGGCGCGCGAGCACGACCGGCCAGGCGAGCTTGATCAGCTCGCCCAGGCCATCGGTCGGGCGCAATTGAAAACTAGCGTTCGCCATGGGGCGCGGAAGCTGGCGGTATCGCCAAAGGAAAGCAAGGCCCCGGAGCGGCAGGGATGGGCAAGCTGACGAGACGCGGCGTCGTCGCCACAGGGCTGTCCGCCCTGGCCTCGCCCGCGCATGCCCAGGAACCGGTTGAGACGATCGCCTACGGCGATCATCCCCGGCAGCAGCTCGACCTCTATGGCCCGTTCGGCGAGGCCCGCCCTGCTCCGGTTCTGATGTGGCTGCCTGGCGGCGGCTGGCGTACGCATGCGCGTTCAGATGTCTGGGACCTTCCCGTCTTCGCCCGCCGCAACGGCCTGCTCTTCGCCTGCTGCGACTACCGACCCATCCCCGGCGCCGGAGCCCGCCACATGGCCCAGGACGCGGCCTCCGCGTTCGCCTGGCTCCGGGCCAATGCCACCGCCCGCGGCGGCGACCCGAACCGAATCTTTCTGATGGGCCATTCCGCTGGAGGGCATCTGGCGGCCCTGATCAACTGTGACCCCTCCTGGCTCGGCGCGCACGGCCTTTCGCCCGCAGACCTCGCCGGCGTCATCCTGATGGATGGCGCCTGCTATGACGCGGCCGAACAGCGCGCCTTCCTCGAGGCCCACTCCCGCACAGCCGACTTCTTCGATGTCCTGTTCGAGGGACGGATGGAGGCCTTCACGCCAGCCGATCTGATCCGGGCCGAGACGCCGTCAGCCCCCATGCTCATGCTCTACGCCGCCAGCCGCCCCTATGCGACGGCCCAGAACCGCGCCTTCGCGCGCGCGCTCGACGCCGCCGGCAGGCCCTATCGCCTCGTCGAGGACCGACAGGCCACCCACGTCTCCATGGCCCAGAGCTTCGGCCGCCACGGGGACCGTATGGGCCGCATCGCCGCCGCCTTCATCGCTTCAGGCGAGCTCGGCTAAAGGTTAGCCGAGGGGTGGATCCACCACCAATAGTCCACAACTTCGACAGTGGATTCTCGCTACTCTCGACCCGGAAAACAGCTGGTTGGACGGCCATTCGTCCCCGCGCCTTCGGTCTCGACTATGATCTTTGGACAGCCGGACTGAACTTCCCTCCGGCCTTGCGGTCTTTGACATTCCAGCAATCCGCGCGCCGCGCCTTAGCCGCGCGCAGCTCGCCGAGCAGGCGTCACAATCGCCCGTCCGCCCCGACCGTGTACGAGGTATTTTCGTACACGGTGGAAAGTGATCCCTAGGCTCCCGGCTGGTCCGTGATCGACGCCGGCAGGGGCTCGTCGGGATCCGTCTCGCCGCGCGACACGACCGTGGCCGCCACGAGGTCGCCGGTGACGTTCAGCGTGGTCCGGCACATGTCGAGGAAGCGGTCGACGCCGAGGATCAGGCCGATGCCCTCGGCCGGCACCCCGACCATGACCAGGATCATGGCGATGACCGGCAACGATCCGGCCGGAACGCCAGCCGTGCCCACACCGCCGAGGATGCACACCAACATCACGATGACCTGTTGGCCCAGGCTCAGTTCCACGCCGAAGAACTGCGCCAGGAACAGGACGGTCACGCCCTCGAACAGGGCCGTGCCATTCTGGTTGGCCGTGGCGCCCACGGTCAAAACGAAGCGCGAGATCTTGCGCGGCAGCTTCAGCCGGTTCTGCGCCACATCCAGCGCCGTCGGCAGGGTCGCATTGGACGACGCCGTCGAGAAGGCCACCAGCACCGCCGGCTGCACCGCCTTGAAGAAGCTCAGGGGATTGCGGCCTCCCAGGCCCCAGACCGCCAGCGAATAGACGACGAAGAAGTGGGTCGCGAGCGCCAGGACGACCACGCCGGCGAAGGCCCCCAGGCGCACCAGAAGGTCCCAGCCGAACAGGGCCGCGAGGTTGAACATCAGGCAGGCGATGGCGATCGGCGCAACCGAAATAACCAACCCGATCAGCTTCATCATGATCTCGAGCAGGCCTTCCATCGAGCGCTGGAAGTGATCCGCCGCCGGGCTC
>CAMLNT010000091.1 GCA_946481425.1 uncultured Brevundimonas sp. | reverse complement strand
GAGATCGTTGGCGTTCAGATCCTTCATCTTCTTCTCGGCGATCTCGCGCAGCTGGGCGCGGGTGATCTTGCCGACGGTTTCGCGGCCGGTCTTGGCGGCGCCCGACTTCAGCTTGGTGGCTTCCTTCAGGTAGTGCGTCGCCGGCGGCGTCTTGGTCACGAAGGTGAAGCTCTTGTCCTGATAGACGGTGATGACCGTCGGCAGGGGCGTTCCCTTCGCTTCCTTTTCAGTGCGCGCGTTGAATTCCTTGCAGAAACCCATGATGTTCACGCCGCGCTGACCCAGGGCGGGGCCGATCGGCGGGGACGGGGTCGCGGAGCCGGCAGGCACCTGCAGTTTGATATAGCCCAAGATCTTCTTGGCCATTGGCTGTCTCCATCTGCGACGGCAAATCAATGCCGCCTATGTGGCCGTGGTTCGGGCAGCCCCTCCCACGGATTTGATCGCCCGGATGAGCGAAGGGGCGGCGTGTAACAGAACACGCCGCCCCTTGCAAATGCGGGGATTGAGAGCGCCTTAGCGTCGACGCACGAGGCCCAGCAGGAACAGCAGCAGGATCGCGCCGCCCAGAGCGATGATGGTAGCGACGATCCAGCTTCCGTCCGCTGAAATGCCGAGGAAGTTGGTGGCGATGAAGCCGCCGATCAGGGCGCCGATGACGCCGACGATCAGATTGGTGAGCAGGCCGTGATCGCGCTTCATGATCTTTTCGGCGAGGAAACCCGCCACGATGCCGACCACGATCCAGCCGATAATTCCCAGTCCCATTTCGAAAGCCTCCAGTTAGCGAGAGACTTTCTGAATGCCCGGCCAAGGCCAAGGTTGCGCCGGGCTTGGCACTTTCGTCTTCCGGACAAAGCAAAACCCCCGGAGATCGCTCTCCGGGGGTTCGCTTAGGCTTTGGCTCTAGGCCAGTGCCTTGATCGTATCGTCCGCCTTAGCGGTTGATGGCGATCGTGGCGCGGCGGTTGAGCGGCTCGCGAACGCCGTCGGCGGTCGGACGAGCCAGGTCGGTTTCACCACGGCCTTCCGTCGTGATCGCGCCGCCGGTCACGCCTTGGGCGATCAGGGCGTCACGAACGGTCGCGGCGCGACGCTGCGACAGACGGACGTTGTAGGCGGCCGAACCGGAGGTGTCGGCGTGACCCACGATGTGCAGGCGGGTGGCGCCGCCAGCACGGGCGTGAGCCGCGGCCTGACGAACGATTTCCTGAGCCTGCGGGGTGAGGTCGTAGCGATCCCAGTCGAACAGCACCGTGAACTCACGCGCCTGCCACGGCGGAGGCGGCGGCGGGGGCGGAGGCGGCGGAGGCGGCGGGGGCGGCGGCGGCGGAGGCGGCGGGGGAGGCGGCGGCGGGGCCGCTTCCTGACCGAAGCTGTAGCGCAGGCCGACCGACACGGTGGTGTCTTCGAAATCGCCCGAGAACTGGCCCGGGACGTAGCCCGGGGTCGTGGTCGAAGACGTCGACTCGAAGGTCACTTCCGAGGTCCGCATGTAGCGGGCGGTCATGTCGAGCGACAGACGGTCGGTCAGGGCCCAGGCGAAGCCGCCCAAAACCTGCCAGGCGAAGCCCGTGTCCTCATCGTCGATGAGGAGGTTGTACGGGGTGCCCGGGCCAGCCGAGGTCGAGAACTGGCCAAGCGAATCGACCGAGACGCGGTTGAAGCCGACGCCGGCGCCGATGAACGGACGGAAGGTCCAGTCCTCAGAGCCCATATCCCAGATCAGGTTGGCCATGGCCGACCACTGATCGACCGAGCCGTCCGGCGAGCCGCAGGGGGTCGAGGCGGTGCGGATCACGCCGGGGGTGCAGAGCGCGACCGAGGTCGGCGGGGTGCGGGCGTCGGGGCTGACGGCCGAGACGAGATCGCCCGGACGGTAGCCGCCTTCCAGTTCGACGCGCCAGTTCGGGTTGAACCGGTAGCCGAGGCGCACGAAGCCGGCCCAGTCGGGGTCGGTCGCGAAGTCGAAGCTGTAGGGGTCGCCGTCGGGCGCCGCAGCTTCGCTTTCCAGGACGAAGTCGCCCTGCCAGTGGTAGCCCAGGTCAACGGCGCCGTACCAGCCGTCCGGATCCGCCATGGCGGGCCCGGCCAGACCGAGGAGCACGACACCAGCCGTTCCGGCCAGCAAATGTCTGTTCATCTCAAATCCCTTGTCTTGCATTACGCGGCCGCGCACCCCGATCAGCACACGACGTCATGGCGCCCAACGGCCTGCATCAGCGCCGGTTCCGGCCCGATCAGGATTCAGCCGCCTGACTGTTGCCTCGTTTCAACACCCTTTTGGGCGCTGATGAGGCCAAGCTTGGCCGTTTCCGTGATCCAGCCGGTCCATGACGGACAAACTATGCCATAAAGCGATCTCAGCCGCATGACATTCAGAGCGGCGTTTTCTGGCCGCTTCGCCTTTGCGGAATAGGTTTTGGAGTCAATCGCTTCGACACGATGCGATGATCCGGGCACAGCCAGTGCAAGTCCAAGCGCGAGATCCATCCAGGTCGCTGTGTCCTCTCCCGCGACATGCAACAACCCGCCGTTGCCGGCGCCGGACAGCCGCATTCGCGCCAGATCTATGAGAGCCTGGGCCAGGTCGTCGGCGCGCGTCGGACTGCCGCGCTGGTCGTCGACGACGCGGACCGCCTCGCCAGCCGTCAGACGCGCTAGGATCGAGCGGACGAAGCCGCTGGTCGGGGACAGCAGCCACGCTGTGCGGACGACGAGGGCGTCGGGATCGGTCATCAGGACACGCGCCTCGCCGGCCGCCTTTGACCGGCCATAGGCATTGAGCGGGGCGACCGGGGCGGTTTCGTCATAGGGCGCGCCACCGTCGCCGGAAAACACATAGTCGGTCGACAGATGCACAAGCAGCCGGCCCCCCTGCCGGCAGGCTTGCGCGAGCGCGCCCGGCGCCTCGGCGTTCAGCGCAAAGGCGGCCGCCTCGTCGGTCTCGGCGGCATCCACGGCCGTGTAGGCGGCGGTGTTGATGACGACGTCCGGGGCCTCGGCCGACAGGACCGCAGCGATCTGATCGGGCTGCGTCAGGTCCAGGGTTTCGCGGCCGGCGAAAGCGACGGTCCAGCCGGCGGGCCACCGGGCGGCGGCCAGGGCCCGGGCCAGCTGGCCGCTCCGGCCGATAATCAGAACCCGCGTCACACCCGGCCACGTCGCTCGAGGGCGCCGGCCGCCAGCATGGGGGCCCACCAGGCCTCGTGGTCCCGGTACCAGATCACCGTATCCGCCAGGCCGTCGTCGAACGGAACCCTGGGACGCCAGCCGAGCGCAGTTTCGATATGCGACGGGTCGATGGCGTAGCGACGATCGTGCCCCGGGCGATCGGCGACGTGGGAAATGAGCGCGGCATGAGACCGGTCGGGCGACAGTGCGTCCAGCGCCCAACAGACCCCTGCGACGACCTCGAGATTGGACTTCTCCGCCCTCGCGCCAACGAGGTAGGTTTCGCCCGGCTCGCCCTCGTCGAGGACCGCCAGCAAAGCCCGCGCGTGATCGTCCACATGGAGCCAGTCGCGCACCTGGAGGCCGTCGCCATAGACTGGCAGGCTCTGTCCCGCGAGACCGCGCAGAGCCATCATCGGGATCAGCTTTTCCGGGTGCTGGTAGGGCCCGTAGTTGTTAGAGCAGTTGGTCAGGATGACCGGCAGGCCGTAGGTCTCTCGCCAGGCACGCGCGAGGTGATCCGCTCCAGCCTTGGACGCCGCATACGGTGACCGCGGCCGATACGGGCTAGCCTCGGTGAAGGGCGGATCGTCAGGGGCCAGCGCGCCGAAGACCTCGTCGGTGGACACGTGGATGAAGCGGAAGGATTCTGCCTGGCTGTCGGGCAGGCTGCGTCGGAAGGCTTCGGCGGCTTCCAGCAGGACCTGCGTCCCCGTAACGTTTGTGCTGACGAAGGCGGCGGGGCCATCGATCGAACGGTCAACATGGGTTTCCGCCGCCAGGTGCAGGATGGCGTCCGGCCGGAGCGCGGCCAGGGCGGTGTCGACGGCCGACCGGTCCCTGATGTCGGCGTGGAAAAACCGGTAGTCGCCGCGGTCCTCGAATGGCGCGTGGGTGGCGGGGTTCGCGGCATAGCGCTGGGCGTCCAGTACGCCGATCTGCTCGACCCCCCGCGCGATGAGGGCGCGGACGACCGCCGAGCCGATGAATCCGCAGCCGCCGGTGACGAGAACCCTCACGCGCCCTCCCACCGGAAATGCTCCGGGAGGTCGGCCAGAAGGGGCGCGGTGGCGTCCTTGTCCGACACAGCGGCGCCGGCGATGGCCGGCCATTCGATGCCGAGTTCTGGGTCGTTCCAGCGCAGGGCGCGGTCGTTTTCCAGGTCGAAGAAGCCATCCACCTTGTAGAGCACCAGGGTGTCGTCGGTGAGGCTGACGAGGCCGTGGGCCGTTCCGCGCGGGGCCAGCATCATCTGGCCGTTCTCGGCCGTCAGTTCGGCTGACGCATGCCGTCCGTAGGTCGGAGAGCCGCGACGGATGTCGACGACGATGTCCAGAACCGCGCCTCGCAACACCGAAACCAGCTTGGCCTGGGCCGAGGGGGGCGACTGATAGTGCAGGCCGCGCACGGTGCCTGCCTTCTCCGACCAGGCCAGGTTGTCCTGGACCCAGTCGTGGGCGATCCCGGCCGCTTCGAAGGTTCGGCGGCTCCAGTGTTCGGAGAACCAGCCGCGCGCGTCCGGATAGCGCGGCGGGGGTCCGATGAGCTTGACGCCCGGAATGGCGAGGTCGGTGGCCTGCATGGCCCCGTCAAACCATGCGCGGGCGGTTTCGGGAAGGTCTTGCTTGACCCAAGGACGCGCGCCTAAAGCCAAGCGTCGATATCTGAGGAGCCTGTCCCATGACCATCCGCTTCGACGGCCGCGTCGCCATCGTCACCGGCGCTGGAGGGGGACTGGGCAGACAGCATGCGCTGGCGCTGGGTCGACGCGGCGCCAAGGTGGTCGTCAACGACTTCGGCGGCGCGCGCGACGGGTCGGGCGGCTCGGCCGGACCCGCCGAGCAAGTGGCCGACGAAATTCGCGCCGCGGGCGGCGAGGCCATGGCCGCCGTCTGCTCGGTGACCGACGAGGCAGGCGTGGCCGCCATGGTCGAGGCTGCGAAGGCGAAGTGGGGCCGGGTCGATATCCTGGTCAACAACGCGGGAATCCTGCGCGACAAGACCTTCGCCAAGATGACGATGGAAGACTTTCGGTTCGTCATCGAGGTGCACCTGATGGGTGCGGCGATCTGCTCGAAGGCCGTGTGGGAAACAATGCGCGAGCAGAACTACGGGCGGATCGTGATGACGACCTCGTCGTCGGGCCTCTACGGCAACTTCGGCCAGTCGAACTACGCGGCGGCCAAGATGGGCCTGGTCGGGCTGATGCAGACGCTGGCGATCGAGGGGGCCAAATACGACATCCGGGTCAATTCGCTGGCGCCGACGGCGGCGACGCGCATGACCGAGGACCTCGGCGCCGGGCTCGATCTGGACGCCCTGCGGCCCGATCTGGTCACGCCGGGCCTGCTGCATCTCGTCAGCGAGAATGCGCCGACGCGGGCCATCCTGGCGGCGGGCGCGGGCGGCTTCGAAGCGGCGCACGTCACCCTGACCCAGGGCATCTTCGCGGGCGGCCCCGACGCGGCCGAGCAGGTTGCGGCGCGCTGGGGCGAGATTCAGGACCGCGAAGGCGAAATCATTCCCGAGGCCGGTTCGGCGCAAGGGATCATCGAAATGACCAAGGCCGCCCGGGCCAAGGCTGGAGCTCAATGACCATGCGTGAAGCCGTTATCGTCTCGACCGCCCGCACCCCGATCGGCAAGGCCTATCGGGGCGCCTTCAACGACACTCAGGCCCAGCAGCTGGGCGCCCATGCGGTGAAGCATGCGGTCGAGCGCGCGGGCGTCGATCCGGCCGAGATTGAGGACGTGGTGATGGGCGCGGCTCTCCAGCAGGGTTCGACCGGCACCAACGTCGCGCGCCAGATCGCCATGGCCGCGGGCTTTCCGACGGTCGTTTCGGGCATGACGCTGGACCGCCAATGCGCCTCGGGTCTGATGGCCATCGCCACGGCGGCCAAGCAGGTGATGGTCGACAGCCAGCAGATCGCTGTAGGCGGCGGGCTCGAGAGCATCTCGCTGGTCCAGAACGGCAACATGAACATGTTCCGCGCCGGCGACGCCGAGCTGCTGAAGTTGCAGCCGCGCATGTACATGTCGATGCTGGAGACCGCCGAGGTCGTGGCCGCGCGCTACGGCATCTCGCGCGACGCGCAGGACGAATACGCCTTCCAGTCCCAACAGCGCACCGCCCAGGCCCAGGCCGAGGGGCGGCTCGACGCCGAGATCGTGCCGATGACCACCACCATGCAGGTCCTGGACAAGGAGGCGGGCCAGACGTCCGCCAAGGAGATCACGCTCTCGAAGGATGAGGGCAACCGCGCCGATACGACGCTGGAGGGCCTGAAGTCGCTAAAGACCGTCTTCGGCGGCGGACAGGAGATTTCGGAAGGCAAGTTCATCACCGCCGGCAACGCTTCGCAGCTGTCGGACGGCGCCTCGGCATCGGTGGTGATGGAGGCCAAGGAGGCGGAGAAGCGCGGCCTGAACCCGCTGGGCGCCTATCGCGGCATGGCGGTCGCCGGTTGCGATCCCGACGAGATGGGCATCGGCCCGGTGTTTGCAGTGCCCAAGCTGCTGAAGGCCCACGGCCTGACGGTCGACGACATCGGTATCTGGGAGCTCAACGAGGCTTTCGCGGTCCAAGTTCTCTACTGCCGTGACAGGCTGGGCATTCCGAACGATCGCCTGAACGTTTCGGGCGGCGCCATCTCGATCGGCCACCCCTACGGCATGTCGGGCGCCCGGATGACCGGCCACGTCCTGATCGAGGGCAAGCGCCGCGGCGCCAAATACGGCGTTGTCACCATGTGCGTCGGCGGCGGCATGGGGGCCGCGGGCCTGTTCGAAATCTACTAAGGCGCGGACTCAACCGAGCCGGAATTGGAAAGGGCGCTCCCGGCGGGAGCGCCCTTTGTCTTTGGCCTACTGCCAGACGCCGTAGGGGTCTTCCCACTCGAGGCCCAGGGCCTCGCCGACGGCGGGGTAGGTCAGCTTGCCGTTCAGGACGTTCAGGCCGCGCGCGAGGTGCGGATTGTCCTTGAGGGCGTCCAGACCCTTGTTGGCCAGCGCCAGGCCGAACGGCAGGGTCGCGTTGTTCAGGGCTTCCGACGAGGTGCGCGGGGCGGCGCCCGGCATGTTGGCCACGCAATAGTGGACGACGCCGTCGACCGTATAGGTCGGGTCCTCGTGGGTGGTCGGGTGGCTGGTCTCGAAGCAGCCGCCCTGGTCAATGGCGACATCCACCAGGACCGAGCCCGGCTTCATCTTCTTGAGCATGTCCTTGGAAATCAGCTTGGGCGCCTCGGCGCCGGGGACCAAGACCGCGCCGATGACGACGTCGGCCTTCAGGGCCTCTTCCTCGATCGCGCCGATCGAGGAATAGCGGGTGATGACACGCCCGCCGGTGAGCTCGTCGATATAGGCCATGCGCGGGATCGAGCGTTCGAGCACCACGACCTCGGCGCCGAGGCCGAGCGCCATGCGCGCCGAGTTCAGGCCGACGACGCCGCCGCCCAGGACCAGCACGCGGGCCGGGGCCACGCCCGGCACGCCGCAGAGCAGCAGGCCCATGCCGCCGTTGTGCTTCAGAAGGGTCTCGGCCGCCGAGAAGACCGCGATCCGGCCCGCGACTTCCGACATCGGCGCCAGCAGCGGCAGGCCGCCCTTCGCATCCGTGACGGTCTCATAGGCGACGGCCGCGCACTTGGAGGCCATCAGCCCCTTGGTCTGCTCGGGATCGGGCGCCAGGTGCAGGTAGGTGAAGAGGATCTGGCCTTCGCGCAGCATCTCCCACTCGACCTTCTGGGGCTCCTTGACCTTCACGATCATGTCCGAGTTGGCGAAGATTTCCTCGGCCGTCGCAACGAGCGAGGCGCCGGCCTTCTCGTAGTCCTTGTCGGTGAAGCCGGCGCCGAGGCCTGCGCCCTTCTGGATCGAGACGGCGTGGCCGTGGGCCACGTATTCGCGAACGGCCGTCGGCGTCAGGCCGATGCGGTGTTCGTTCTTCTTGATTTCCTTGGGCACGCCGACGCGCATGGGGTCTCTCCCGGATCTGAGTTGGCGCGGAAAATAGCGGCGAGACGACCGCAGGTTCCTGTTCATTTCATCGACTGAACGCCGTAAACTCGCAGAAACTTGCGTCAGGCTGGCAAATGAAGACCGTTTCCGCGACTGAACTGGATGATGTCGATCGCAAGATGATCCGCGCGCTCCAGCGCGACGGGCGCATGACCAACGCCGATCTGGCCAAGGCGGTGAACCTGTCCGAGAGCGC
>CAMLNT010000090.1 GCA_946481425.1 uncultured Brevundimonas sp. | reverse complement strand
CCCGTGCAGGTGTGGGCGCTGGTGGCCGAGAAATAGGCGCGGCCGTAGCCGCCGGTCGCCAGGATCACGAGCTTGGCGCGGAAGCGGTGAATGGTCCCGTCGTCCAGCTTCCAGGCGGTGACGCCCTTGCACACGCCGTCTTCCATGATGAGGTCGAGCGCGAAGTATTCGATGAAGAAGTCGGTCGAGTGCCGCACCGACTGGCCGTACAGGGTGTGCAGGATGGCGTGGCCGGTCCGGTCCGCGGCCGCGCAGGTGCGCTGCACCGGGCCGCCCTTGCCGAAGTCCTTGGTCATGCCGCCGAAGGCGCGCTGATAGATCTTGCCGTCCTCTGTCCGGCTGAACGGCACGCCCCAGTGCTCGAGCTCGTAGACGGCCTTGGGCGCCTCGCGGCACATGTATTCGATGGCGTCCTGGTCGCCCAGCCAGTCCGACCCCTTGACGGTGTCGAACATGTGCCACTTCCAGCTGTCCTCGCCCATGTTGCCCAGCGACGCCGCGACGCCGCCCTGGGCGGCCACGGTGTGCGAGCGGGTCGGGAAGACCTTGGTCACGCAGGCGGTCTTGAGGCCCGACTGGGCGCAGCCGAGGGCCGCGCGCAGGCCCGAGCCGCCGGCCCCCACGACCACGACGTCATAGGCATGGTCGACGATCTGATAGGTGGTCACAGGCTTCACACTCCGGCCGGCGCCGAGGCCGACGCGATCAGGATGACGAGGACGAGGGCCGCCAGGGCCAGGGCAATGCAGCCCAGGGCGTTCAGGGTCAGGACAAGCTTGCCGGTCGAGCCGTGCAGGTAGTCCTCGATGATCACCCGCAGCCCCAGGTGCATATGATAGATCGCGATCAGCAGGCTGACGGCGATGACGGTCGCGTTCAGCGGCTGGGCGACATAGGCGAGGGCCTCGGCATGGCTCATGCCGGCGACGGCGACACCCATCACAACGCCCCACAGCAGCAGCGGGATCAGCACGATCGCCGAGGCGCGCTCCTTGATCCAGGTCCAGGCGCCGTGTTGCTCGGACGTCTTCACGTGGGGCGAACTCATCCGACCACTCCGTCGCGGAACAGCATGAACCACAGCACCGCCGTCGCGCCGACGGAGAAGCCGATCGAGGCCCAGGACATCATGTTGGCGGCCGTCAGGTCGAAGCCCTTGCCGGCGTCCCAGATCAGGTGCCGGACGCCCGACGCCAGATGATAGAAGGCGGACCAGCTGATGCCGATCCAGATCAGGATGCCGAGCCACGATCCGTAGAGCGCCTGGCAGGTCGCATAGCACTCCGGCCCAGCCAGCAGGCAGGCCAGCCAGATCACCGCCAGAACGGCCCCCGCGACCAGCCCGACGCCCGAGGCGCGGTGAAGGATCGAGGCCGTCATGGTCACGTGCCAGCGCCAGATCTGGAGATGCGGCGACAGCGGCCTTGAGCGCTGTTCTGTCATGCGGGCCACGATTCCCTGAGGTTCCTGAAAAGCGTCCCGCTTTTGGAACCCGGGGCCTTGTGTGTCAACGGAACCGGGCCTGAGAAGTGCTCGCAATCGCGGTCAGATCACGGCCCTGGCGCAGCGGCCGGCCAGTTCGGCGACGTCTGCCTCGTCCTGGTAGATGCCAAAGCCGAAGCGGATGGTGTCGGCGCGGACGTCGGTGACGACGTCGGCGTCCAGCAGGGCCTGCCGCCAGGCCTGCGCGTTTGCGTGCCGGAAGGCGAGGAAGCGCGCGCGCGAACCCGTGTTGTCGACGGGATTGATCAGGTCCGCCTCGCTCAGCGCCCCGGCCTCGCCGGCCTGGACCGCCTGCTGGAACATCCGCATCAGGCCGGTCGAATGGTCGGCGATCGACGCCGTCGTCAGCCCCTCGCGATCCAGCATCCGACGCACCGCATTGAAGCGGTAAAGCGGCGTCGGCTCGAAGGTCGCGCCCCAGAACCGACCCGCGTCGCCGCGGTACTGAACCCCGTCCGGGGGGCCCATCAGATTACCGAACTCGGCGAACCAGCCCGTGTTGACCGGCCGCTCGCAGAATCCGTTGGGCGCATGAAGCATCCCCGCGCCCTCGCCGGTCATGGCGTATTTGTAGCCGCCGGTGACGTAGAAGAGCCTGTCTTGGACCGCGCCCAAGTCGGTCGGCGTGGCCATGAAGCCGTGATAGCCGTCGACCAGCACCCACGGCCCCTCGGGTCGGGCGAGGTCGGCCAGATCGGCCAGCCGGTCGAACACCTGTCCGGTCTTGAAGAAGACCTGGCTGATGACGATCCAGTCCCACTGGCCGGTCCGCGCCGCCTCGACGAAGCGGTCGCCGAAGGTGTCGAACGGCTCCAGCGGCACGCGCAGGACCTGGGCCTGCCCCGCCTCTTCCCACCGCTCGCCCTGGCGGCGGAACGAGTGGAACTCGCCGTCGGTCGACAGGATCTTCACCGGGGCCTTTTCGAAACCCGAGTGGATGCGCAGCAGGAAATCGTGGGTATTGGGCGCGAAGACGACGCTCTCGGGATCGCTCAGGTTCAGCTCGCGCGCGACATGGCCCTGCGCCTCCGGCACGACCTCGCCGAAGACGCGGTCCCACTTCTTGTCGGCGTGGCGATTGGCGTCGTCCCACGCCTCGACCTGCCCCTCGAAGGAGGCGTCGGGCCACAGGTGATGGCTGTGGGCGGCGAAGTGCAGGCGACCGGGCGCCAGACCCAGCGAGCGCGAAAACAGGGGCTTGAAGCTCAAAGCGATGTCCTCAGCGACCACAGCTCGGGGAAGCAGCGGCGCTCCAGTGTCTTGGTCAGGTAGCTGACGCCCGGCGTGCCGCCGGTGCCCTTCTTGCCGCCGATGATGCGCTCGACGGTCAGGACGTGCTTGTGCCGCCAGGTGATCAGGGCGTCGTCCAGGTCCATCAGCTTCTCTGCCAGCTGATAGAGTTCCCACCATTTGCGGGTGTCGCGATAGACCTGAAGCCAGCAGGCCTCGACCTCTTCGCTGGGGACATAGGCCTGGGTCACGTCGCGGTTCAGCACGGCTTCGGGCACCGGCAGGCCATGCTGGCCCAGCTGGAACAGGGCGTCGTCGTACAGGCTCGGCTGGTTCAGGGCGTCGACCAGGGCGGCGTGCGCCTCCGGCCGGTCGGTGTGGAAGCGCAGGAAGGCCGGGTCCTTCAGGCCCAGCAGATATTCCAGCCTGCGGAACTGGTCGGACTGGAATCCGGAAGAGGCGCCCAACTGCTCGCGGAAGGACAGGTAATCCGCCGGGGTCATGGTCGACAGGATGTCCCAGCTCTGGGTCATCACGGCCTGGATGCGGGAGACGCGCGCCAGGGACTTGTAGGCCGGCACCAGATCGCCTGACCGGATCAGGCGCTTGGCCAGCCCGACCTCATGCAGGATCTGCTTGAGCCACAGCTCCTTGGTCTGGTGGATGATGACGAACAGCATCTCGTCATGCTGTTCGCTCTGCGGGTTCTGCGCCGTCAGCACCTGATCCAGCGTCAGGTAGCGGGCGTAGGTCATGTCGCTCATGAGCGGGTGTTTAGGCGGGATCAGGGCTGCCGTCATCCCGGCCGAAGCCCGAAGGGCGGAGAGCCGGGAGCTAAATGCGGGCGGCGCCATCCAGCTTGGGCCCCCGATCGTCGCTTCGCGACGTCCGGGGTGACGATCAGTCTCTCAAATCCGTAAGTAGACGCCTCCGCGCCATCCCCTAAGGTCCCCGCGCTGTTCCGGAGGATTTCCCGATGTTCGACCGCCGCTCCATTCTTCTCGGCCTCGCGGCTTCCGCCGCCGCGCCGGCCGCGCTTGCGCGCACCGCCTTCCAGGACGGAGCGCCCGCGGGCGCGCAGGACGCCGCCCTGATCGAGGCCCTGGACGCCGCCTTCATGGAAGCCGCCCGGACCTCGCCGGAAACCCTGACGGGCCTCGGCATCAAGGAACGCTACGGCGAGCTTGACGACTACACCCCGCAAGGCGCGGCCGATGCGCTCGCCATGGCCGAGCGCCAGGCCGCCGACATCCTCGGTCGCTTCGAGGGCGCCGACCTGTCCGAACAGGGCAGGCTGTCGCTGCGCCTGCTGCGGGACGGCGTCGCCCAGCAGCGCGAGCTGTTCCAGTACCGCCAGCACCAGTATCTGATCACCAAGGCCGGCAGCGTGATGAGCGGCCTGCCCGTCATGCTGATGAACCAGCACGAGGTCGAGACAGCCGACGACGCCCGCGCCTACGTCTCGCGCCTGATCGCCGCCGAGCGCGTCATGAACGAGGTCTCCGCCGACTTCCGCGCCCGCGCCGAGGCCGGTTTCGCCCCGCCGGCCCTGACCTATGAGCCGAACCTGACGACGGGTCGCGCCATCATTTCGGGCGCCCCGTTCGAGGCCGGCGAGGATTCGCCCCTCTGGGCCGACATCCAGACCAAGGTGAATGCGCTCGACATCCCCGACGGTGAGAAGACCGAGATCATCGGGGACGCCCGGGCCGCCCTGACCGGGCCGTTCAAGGCGGGCTATGAGGTCTTCCTGGCCGCCATCGCCGAGGTCGGCGAAGGCAAGACGCGCAATGACGGCGTCTGGGCCCTGCCGAACGGCGCCGCCTACTACGAGGCCATGCTCGGCTTCTACAACTCCACCGAAGACACCGCCGACTGGATCCATGAGACGGGCCTGGCCGAGGTCGCCCGCCTGCGCGGCGAGATGGAGGTCATCAAGGATCAGGTCGGCTTCGACGGCGACCTGCAGGCCTTCTTCCAGCACCTGCGCACCGACCCGCAGTTCCAGTACCCGAACACGCCCGAGGGCAAGGAAGCCTTCCTCGAGGACAGCCGCCGATACATCGCCCAGGCCATGGACATCGCCCCGGCGTGGTTCCGGACCCTGCCGGTCGCGCCGCTGGAGGTCCGGGCCGTCGAGGAATGGCGCGAGCAGACGGCCTCGACCGCCTTCTACAACCAGCCCTCCCAGGATGGGTCGCGGCCGGGCATCTACTACGTGAACCTGGCCGACATGACCCAGGTGTCCAAGCCCTCGGCCGAGGGCATCGCCTATCACGAGGGCGCGCCGGGCCATCACTTCCAGATCGCGCGGGCGCAGGAACAGGCCGAACTGCCGATGTTCCGCAAATACAGCTTCTACGGCGCCTACATCGAAGGCTGGGGTCTCTATGCCGAAAAGCTCGGCAAGGAGATGGGCTTCTATCAGGACCCGTATTCGGACTTCGGCCGCCTGACGATGGAGATCTGGCGCGCCATCCGCATGGTCGTCGACACCGGCATCCACACCCGGCAGTGGACCCGTGAGCAGGCGGTCCAGTACTTCACCGACAACTCCATGGTCGCGCCGCTGACCATCGACCGCGAGATCGACCGCTACATCTGCTCGCCTGGCCAGGCGACCAGCTACAAGGTCGGCATGATCAAGATCCTGGCGCTCCGCGAAGAAGCCCGCGCAGCCATGGGCGACCGCTTCGACATCCGCGACTTCCACGAGGTCGTTCTGGCCGCCGGCGCGGTGCCTCTGGGCGTGCTGGAAGAGCGGGTGAGGGCTTGGTCGGCCGCCTGACTTTGGAACCCCGGTGTGTCCGAGGCGCTTGATAAGCCTCTTTCACGGACACACCGGAGGATCCGATGACCACCCCGAACAGCGACCACGACATCAAGGTGCTGAACAGCCTGATCGAAACCACGCTCGACAGCGCCGACGGCTATCGCGAGGCCGCCAAGGAAACCGAGAACGCCACTTTCAAGCGCCTGTTCGAGGAGCGCAGCTTCGAGCGCAGCCGCGTAACGACCGACCTGCAGTCGACGGTCCGCTCGCTCGGCGGCGAACCCGAGGATGACGGCAGCGTCCTGGCCGCCGCGCACCGCGCCTTCCTGGACGTGAAGCACGCCATCCTGCGCGACGAGCAGGCGGTGGTGAACTCGGTCGAGAATGGCGAGGACTTCATCAAGGCCAAGTACGAGACGGCCCTGAAGGATGAAAAGCTGTCGGGCTCGACCCGCCAGACCATCCAGTCGGCCTATGAATCGGTTCGCTCCGGCCACGACCAGATGCGTGACCTCAAGCATTCGCTGGAAGCCAAGAACTAGAGCGGTATCCGCGACGAAACAGGAGGCCCCGGAGCGATCCGGGGCCTTTTTCGTGTCCGGGCCTCAGGGCGCCTCGGCGTCGATGGCCTGGGTGATCTCCTGGAGGAGCGCTGCGCGTGCGGCGCTGCCGGGGCTGCTGGTGGCGTCCGGCCAGGCCGACAGGATGACGACCACCAGACCCCGTTCGGGATCGATGTGCAGGGTCTGGCCGAAAATGCCGCGGGCCTGGAAGGTCCCGTCGGCGAACGTCCACCACATGCGACCGTAGCCTCGGCCCTCTACGCCGATGTCGGCCAGGGGCCGGGTCGACTGGCGCATCCAGTCCTGGGGCAGGGTCTCGGCCTCGCCCCGCCAGCCGTCCAGGGCGAACAGGCCCAGCCGGCCCCAGTCTCTCAGGGTCGCAGACAGGCAGCAGCCGCCCACGGCCTCTCCGCGACTGTCCAGCATCCAGAAGGCGGGCGCCTCCATCCCGGCCGGGTTCCAGACGCGGTCATACAGATAGGCTCCCAGCGGCCGATCCACGGCGCGCCGCAGGAGCACGCCGACGAGATTCGTCTCGCCGGTATTGTAGGTCCAGCGTTCGCCTGCCGGATGGGCCCGGGGGAGGGCGGTCAGATAGGCGACCGTGGGATCCAGATCGGAGGCGGGCGGACTGGAGAAGATCCGCACCACGTCCGCATTGGGATCGGTGTAGTCCTCGTTCCAGGCCACGCCGGTGGTCATGGTCAGGAGGTGGTCGACCGTGACCTCGCCATAGGGGCCGTCCGCCATCTCGGGCAGATAGGTCGCGACCGTCGCCGACGGATCGACCAGCCCCTCGGCCGCCGCCGCCCCTACCAGCATCGAGGTGATCGACTTGGTCATGGAGAAGGAAGTCCAGTGATCCTGCGCCGTCATTCCGAGCCCATACCGCTCGAACCGGACCTGGCCGTCCTGGATCACGATCAGGCCCGCCGTGCGCTGGCTCTCCATGAAGGCCGCGACATCCAGATCCAGCGGCGCGCCCTCCGGCAGGGCGCGGACCTGCTGCGACGGCGGAACCGAGACATGCGGGATCACCGCCTCCATGGCCCGGAACTGGGTCTCACGCCGCTCGGGCGGCCAGAACAGCACCCCGGTGTCCTGGGCCAGGCCCGCAGCCGGGGACGCCAACGCCAGCGCCATGGCGAGAAGAGCGATGCGCGGTTTCACGAGGCGTCTCCGGATTTGCGAGCGTGCCAGCCTCGTATCATGAAGGCCTGGAAGAAGTTGACCGGCAAGCCGAAGCCGGCGTCGCGCCACAGGGCCTCGGTCTCCTCGGGCGGCAAGACGCCCAGCACGTCGCGCATCATGTCGGCAAGCCTCGCGAGGGAGTCCGGCGTCGCGCCCATCAGGGTCTGGACCTGTTTCCAGTCCTCAAGCATGGCGGGGAAGGTCGCGGCGTCGAGGTCGGCGCTGATCTCGGCGCTCAGGAAGCGCCCGCCCGGCTTCAGCCGGTCGTGGATCGCGCGGTAGAATCCCGGCCGGTCCGCGCGCTGGATGAAATGGGCCACCAGCAGGCTGACCACCGCATCGAAGCCCGTCTCGGCGACATCGCCCACATAGCCCTCGATCAGCGCGCACCGGTCCAGCACCCCCGCCTCGCTCAGACGATGGCGCGCGACGCCCAGCATCTCGCCCGACGGATCGACGCCGACGAAGGTCCAGCCCGGATAGACCCGCGCCAGAGCGAGGATTTCGGCGCCCGTGCCGACGCCGACGCACAGCACCCGCGCATCGTCCGGCAGATCCTTCAGCGCAAGGCCCATGAGGAAATGCAGGCTGTCCGAAATCGGCCGGAGTCCGGCGTTGCGCCGGTCATAGGCCTCGGCCATCTCCTGATTGAAGAAGTGGGCGGCGGGCGGCTGTGCAGGTACGGTCATCAGCTCCAGATAGCGCGTGGACCGAAACAAAAAAGGCCCCGGATCGCTCCGGGGCCTTTTCCGTAATCGCGGAGGAAAAAACCTCAGCCTTCGGTCTTCTCGGCGGCGGCTTCCGGAGCCGGAACCTCGGCGACGGTGGCTTCGATCTCGGCGGTGCGGGCCACCTGGCGCTCGGCGATACGGGCCGACTTGCCGCGGCGATCGCGCAGGTAATACAGCTTGGCGCGGCGCACGGCGCCGTGACGCTTGACCTCGATGGACTCGATCATCGGCGACAGGACCGGGAAGACGCGCTCGACGCCTTCGCCGAAGCTGATCTTGCGGACCGTGAAGCTTTCCATCAGGCCGGCGCCCGAACGGGCGATGCAGACGCCTTCGAAGGCCTGAACGCGCTCGCGCTCGCCTTCCTTGATGCGCACGTTGACGCGCAGGGTGTCGCCGG
>CAMLNT010000089.1 GCA_946481425.1 uncultured Brevundimonas sp. | reverse complement strand
CGCGAGCGCCAGTACGACCACGCCGGCGAACGCCCCGAGCCTGACCAGCAGGTCCCAGCCGAACAGGGCCGCGAGGTTGAACATCAGACAGGCGATCGCGATCGGCGCGACCGTGATGACCAGCCCGATGAGCTTCATCATGATCTCAAGCAGGCCTTCCATCGTGCGCTGGAACTGCTCCGCCGCCGCACTCTTGGTCATGACAAGCCCGATGCCCACGAACAGGGCGAAGATCATCACCGGCAAAATCTGATTGTCCGCCGCCGCCGTCACGACATTCGACGGGATCATGTCGAGGAAGAACTGCGGGCCGCCGACCGAAGCCGGCGCGCTCTCCACGATGCCGCGGGCGCCCTCGGCGCCCTCCGCCAGAAGCCGCTGGGCCAGCGCCGGATCGACCCCGTCGCCCGGCCGGAAGTAGTTGACCATCCCAAGGCCGATGACGACCGCGATGCCAGAGATCACGACGGTGAACAGAAGGGTCTTTAGCCCAACCTTCCCGAGCGACTTCACATCGCCCATCTCGGCCACGCCCGTGATCAGCGCCGCAACCAGAAGCGGGAGCACAAGCATGAACAGCAGGCGCAGGAAAATCTGGCCGATAGGACCCGTGATGTTCGTGGTCAGCCACTGAACCCAGGCCGTTTCCGGTCCAACGCCGAGGTTGACAGCCAGGCCGGCGCCCAGACCGACGAGGAAGCCCAGCAGCATCAACCAGTGCCGCGCCGTGTGCTTCGGCCGTTCGGCCGTCGTGTCGGTCATGTCGTCCCTCCCAGGCGCCCTATCGAATCGGCGCAGCGTACATCAGGCCGCGCGGCTCGGCAGTCCAAAGGGCGTTCAGCCCGCGCGACAGGTCCAGGGCCGACCCCTGGCCAATATTTCGATCGAAGATCTCGCCGTAGTTACCCCCGGCCGCCACGGCGTTGCGGGCCCAGTCGTCATCCAGGCCCAGCGGCCGACCGATGTGACCCTCCAGGCCAAGCATCCGCCTCACCTGCGGGTCACGACTTTCCTCGGCCAGTTGATCCATCTCGTTGGCCGTAACGCCCAGCGCCTCCGCCAGGATCAGCGCGTTCAGGGTCCAGCCGACGATGTCGGCCCACTGGTCGTCACCTTCGCGCACGACCGGGCCCAAAGGCTCGCGCGAGATCACCTCGGGCAGGATCACGTGGTTGCGGGCATCCGACAGCGTCGTCCGCGCCGCCGCCAGGGCGGAGACGTCGGCCGTCAGGGCGTCGCAGTCCTCCCGAGCATAGGCCGTCCGTGCGTCCGTTTCGGTGGCCACAACGACCGGCGTATATTCGAGGCCAAGCGCCCTGAACCAGTCAGCGACGTTGAGCTCGGAGGTCGAACCCGATTGGACGCAGACCCGCGCCCCGTTGAGTTCGGTGGCGCTGGCCAGGTTCAGGTCGCGCCGGACCATGAAGCCCTGGCCGTCGAAGTAGTTCATGCCGGGAAAATCGAACCCGCCGCCGTCGCGCGCGAGAGTCCGTGATGTATTGCGCCAGAGCACATCGACTCGCCCGTCGGCCAGGGCCGGGAGGCGTTCGGCGTTCGTCAGGGGCACGAAGCGCACCGCGTCCGGATCCCCGAGGACAGCCGCCGCCGTGGCCCGGCAGAAGTCGACATCGAAGCCACGCCAGCGACCCTGATTGTCGGTGTAGGAGAACCCCACGAGCCCCGGATGGACGCCGCAGTTCAGGCGACCCCGGGAACGAATGACGCTCAGCGTCGCACCTTCCGGCCGCATTGTCCCCGGCTCGGCGGCCGGAGGAGCCGTACCTTGAGGCGCGTCCTGCGATGCCGGCGCTTCCTGCTCACCGCCGCCACAGGCAGCCAGCGCCGCGGCCAAGACCCCGATCAGAAGATGCCGAACGCGAAGGATCATACGCCTCCCTTGCCGCGCGGCGTCGGCCGCGCATAGTGCGGGCCCAAGAACCAGTGTTGCAGAGGGCGCGTCAAGTGGACGACCGCACCCGCCTCATCCGATCCGCGACGCGCCGCCCGACACAACGGCGGCCCGTGAACCCGCCCGTAGAACGCGGAACGACGTTGCTCAACGCCCGCGCCGGCGACCTGCGGGACGAGAGCCTTGGGCCTGTCTACGGCATCGACGGAAGCGCCGCGCACCGCGAGCTCCGCGGCCTGCTCGCCGAGATGGACGGCGCGGCCGACACCCAGATCGTACCGACCGGACTTGCCGCCGTGACGATGGCCGTGCTCGCGCTGGCCCAGCCGGGCGATGAGGTTCTGGCCACTGACGCCTGCTACTGGCCGACCCGGCGCTTCTTCCAGCGGACGCTCCGGCGTTTCGGCGTGACGCTGCGCCTTCATCCCCCGTCCGCCGGCCCCCAGGAGATCGAAGCCGCGCTGACGCCCGCCACGCGCATTCTGCTCATGGAATCGCCCGGGACGGCCACTTTCGAGGTGCAGGATGTGCCCGCCATCATCGCCATGGCCCAGGCTCGTGGCGTGCAGACGATCGTCGACAACACCTGGGCTGCCGGCCTTCTTTTCAAACCGCTGACGCATGGCGCCGACATCAGCGTCCAGGCGCTAAGCAAATATGTTTCGGGACACTCGGATGTCTTCGGCGGCGCGATTTCGTCGCGGACGCCAGAAATCGCGCGGCGCGTTGCGACGACACTTGAGGACCTCGGCCTCTATGTCTCGCCGGACGACGCGTGGCTGATGCTTCGCGGACTGCGCACGCTGGCCGTTCGCCTTGCCCAACATGAGGCGAACGCCCGGCGGGTGGCCGCATGGCTGATCGAGCAGCCTCAGATCGCCCGAGTGCTCTGGCCTGCCCTGCCCGGTTCGCCCGGACATGACATCTGGAAGCGGGACTACGCCGGGGCCTCGGGGCTCATGAGCATAGTCATGCGGGAGGGGCATCGCGCAGCGGCCGAATCCTTCCTCGATTCGCTTGAGCTTTTCGGCCTCGGATTTTCCTGGGGCGGCTATGAAAGCCTGGCCACTTATGAGGATGGCCAACTCACGATGCGCGTCGACCCCCCGGCCCTCGAAGGCCCGCTGATCCGCTTGCACATCGGTCTCGAGAACCCTGACGACCTGATCGCGGACCTGGAAAAGGGCCTGAAGGCCTATTCCGCGGCGCTCTGAACCTTGGCGCGCGGCGCGACGCGTGGCAGAAGCGGCCTTCGCCGACGGTGACCCGGGGTGTAGCGCAGCCTGGTAGCGCATCTGGTTTGGGACCAGAGGGTCGGAGGTTCGAATCCTCTCGCCCCGACCATCGGCCGACGATTTGGAGACGACCGCCATGCTGGCCCGCATCTACAAGCCCGCCAAGACCGCGATGCAGTCCGGCCGGGCCAAGACCCAGGACTGGATGCTCGAGTTCGAGCCGGCCTCGGCGCGGACCCAGGACGCGCTGATGGGCTGGACCAGTTCCAGCGACATGAATGGCCAGGTGCGCCTGTCCTTCGCCACGAAGGAAGACGCCGTCGCCTACGCCGATCGTCACGGCATCGCCTTTCAGCTGGTCGAGCCCAAGGCCGCGCCGCTGATCATCAAGGCCTATGCCGACAACTTCGCGCCGGGCCGCAAGCAGCCCTGGACGCATTGATCGACCCCGCCAGTGGACGGCCTGTCGCGTGACAGGCGATCATCACCAGCGCATAGTCGAACCATGAGAGTGCCGCTCACCCCGAGTCGTCCGGGCCTGGTTGTTCCCGCCCGCACTCTCGCGCGTCACCCTGCTCCTGATCGGGGCGGCGCCCGATGAACACCGACATCTTTGGAAGCTGCGTCAGTCGCGACGGCCTCGAATTCGTCGACGGCGTGACGGTCGGAGCCTATTGCGCTCGTCAGTCCGTCGTCTCGTCCGTTGCAAAGCCGGCATCTGAAGACACCCTTTCCCGCCTGACCATCAAGCCTGACACCCACGCCTTTCACGCCCGCGCGATCGAACAGGATTTCGCCAAGACGACGCTCGATCGGATCGACCGTGGCGAGGGCCCCTTGGTCATCGACTTCATCGAGGAGCGTTGCGCCCTGGCCGAGACCACGTGCGGCACCCTGATCTCCTGGTCGCAGGCAGCCATGGCCTTCTCGAACGCCCGCAGCCTCATCAAGCGCCTGATCAAGCCGTATTCTGACGAGCATATCGAGTTGTTCGAGGCTGCGATCGGTCCGTTCGCCGAGCGCCTGTCGGGTCGACAGGTCCTGCTGCACCGCGCCCTGTATGCGCCAGGCGACTGGCCGCATCTGGCCGCCAACGCCGTGCTGCGGCGCTTTTATGATCTGACCGAAGCAAAGCTGCCCCACGCCGTGGTGATCAATCCGCCGACCACGGTTCGCAAGCCCGAACTGGACCACAAGTGGGGCCGTGGCCCCTATCACTATGTGGACGCCTATTACCGCGATTTCGCCGAGCGGTTCGCGCGGGCGGTGGACGGCGCCGGGGTCCGCACGGACATCTCGATGATCAAGGCCGAGGAAGCCGCCAGCGCCTGAGGCGCCACGCAGGCCGGTGGCGCGCCCTGCAGGACTCGAACCTGCAACCCCCTGCTTAGAAGGCAGGTGCTCTATCCGGTTGAGCTAAGGGCGCAAAGGCATCCGGGCGATCGTTCCGGCGCGCCGCAGCGCTCATCACCAGGATTCGATCTGGGGCCCTTCTGGCACGCTCCGGCGCGGCTCGCCAGCCTCGGAGGGCGTGACGATCGCCGGCTACTGGAAGAAGGGATGCTCCACACGGTCGCCCGGATCGGCGCTGATCTCGGCGGCGCGGCCCGCACGAAGTTCGATCACGCCGGTCGCCGGTCCATTCGACGGGATCGGCGTGTCCGAGTTGGGCGTGGTGTTGCGCGCGATGGAAACGATCCGTCCGTCGCCGCCCACGTAGAGGATGTCCAGCGAACTGGGTGTGTTGCGCATCCAGAACGACCGCTCAGCGGCTTCGGGAAATTCGAACAGCATGCCCTGATCATCCGCGAGCGGCGGGCGGAACATGAGACCGCGCTCCCGCTCGGCCTCGTCGTCCGCGATCTCAACCTGGAAGGCGTGCCGTCCCGTATCAGTCACGATAACCAGCGGCTCGATTTCCAGCCCGCTCGGGCCCGTCGCCTGTTCGCCGGACGCGCCGCCGGCGCCCTGAGCGCAGGCCGCCAAGGACACCGCAGCCAGGGCTGCGAGGAACGATCGTCTGATCCCGAACATGGGACCTCCCAGAAAGCGGGCGCCTAGGTCGGCGCGATCTCGGCGACCACCAGGCCCTTCGGACCCCGGGCGAACCGCACTTCCACTTCCTCTCCTGGCTGGAGATCGTCAAGACCGCAGCGACGCAGCGTCTCTATGTGGACGAAGATGTCGTCGTCCTGTCCGTCGCGCACGACGAAGCCGTAGCCCTTGGTTCGGTTGAACCATTTGACCTTCACACGCTCGGCCGGCCCGTCGAACGGCTCCGGAGACGGTCGGCGGGGCCGCGCAACGCCAAAATCGCCCCGCTCGCGTTTGAGCCCCTCGTAACCCGGGGTGCGCAACTGAGGCCGGGCGGCGTCTTCCGCCACCGCTTCCAGATCGATGATGTGCGAGACTTGCCAGCCCTTCGGCCGCCGGA
Source organism: uncultured Brevundimonas sp. (assembly GCA_946481425.1). The sequence goes on along the minus strand of CAMLNT010000089.1, from coordinate 2,909 downwards.
CCACATCGCAGGTGATCGCCGCTCCCTCGCCGGCGCTGTCTCGCCCCCCTTCGCGCAGGCTCGTGATGTGTAGCAGCACGTCCTTCATGTCGGTCAGAGAGGGATCGTCAGGCACGATGAAGCCGTACCCCTTGCCGGGATCGAACCATTTCACCCGACCACTGATGCGCACGCCCGACTCGGCGTCCGCCTCCCCGTATTCAAGCCCCGACATAGTCGTTCCCAAGTCCCCTATGTCGTCACCATAACACGGTTTCGTGACGGTCAAGAACGAAAGAATCAGGGCGCGGATCACCACCATTTCCGGGGTCTGCGCGGCGGCATTCGCCGTGGTGCGAGCGGTGGGACTCGAACCCACATGACCGAGGTCGAGGGATTTTAAGTCCCCTGCGTCTACCGGTTCCGCCACGCTCGCCCGGGGGCTGTCCTAGGCCAAGCCGTCCTCGCCGTCGAGACGCCACAATTGCGGCCTCTCCTCCTCGACATCCGTTCCTGGGGAGGGACCGATGCGACTGTTCGAGAACCTGGCTCCGCCGACCCAGCCGCTGGCCGCTGTCCTGCCAGTCTGGACGCTCGATCAGGTGGTCGCAAACTTCCATCGATGGGATGCGCGATGGGGACCGACCACCATTGCCTACAGCTTCTACAACGCCCGCCCCGCGCACCAGTCCGGCGAACCCGCGTACAACGGCTTTCGCGCCTTCAACGCCAGCCAGCAGGCCGCGACGACCCTGGCGTTCGATCTGATCGCCGATATCGTCAACCTGACGTTCGTGCCGGTCGCGGACAACCAGCAGCCCGTGGGATCGGCCAATTCGCGCATCACCTTTGCGGCGTCCACGACCTTTCCGGCCTTCGCCACGGCCTGGGCCGACCCTTATATCTCGGCAGGCTATCCCTTACCCGGCCAGCACCAGATCTACGCCAGCGAGACCCTGTTCAACATTAACCGGTGGGGAAACAACCTGGGGCCGGGTGGACGCGACTTCTCCGTGCTGATGCACGAAATCCTTCATGGGCTCGGGATGCCGCATCCCGGCGAGTACAATCGAAACGCCAACGAAGAGATCACCTACGCCAACCACGCCGAGTACGCCCAGGACACAGGCCAGTACACGGTGATGTCGTACTTCTCGGCGGGCGAGTCCGGCGCCAATCATCTGGGACGGCTGGCGGCCACGCCATTGCTGCATGATGTCGCCGCCATGCAGGCCCTGTACGGCGCAAATATGAGCACCCGCACTGGAGACACGGTCTACGGTTTCAATTCCACGGCGGGGCGCGTCGCCTTCGACTTTAGCATCAACAGCCTGCCCGTCGTGACCCTCTGGGACGCTGGCGGCGTCGACACGCTGGACTGTTCTCTCTACGTCGCGGACCAGACCATCGATCTGAGGCCCGGATCGTTCTCGGACGTCGGCTATCAGACGCGCAATGTCTCGATCGCCTTCGGCTGCGATATCGAGAACGCGATCGGGGGCGTGCAGGCCGATAGCATCACAGGCAACGATCTATCCAACATGCTCGATGGCCGCGACGGCGCCGACGACCTGCTGGGCGGCGCCGGCGATGATCATATTCTGGGCGGGCTCGGCGACGACACCCTGACTGGCGAACAGGGCTTCGACCACATCGATGGCGGCTCAGGCATCGACACCGCCGTCTATCTCGGCGCCGCCGACGACTATCTGATCGTCTACGAGGGCGACGTCGTCCTGGTGAAGGGCGCTGACGGCAAGGACACCCTGACCAACATCGAGCTTATCCGCTTCTCCGACAAGACCGTGGCCGTTGGAGAAATCGTCTGCCGGTTCGATCCACCGGCAGAGGGAGCAATCAAGAACGGCCCATTCGTCCTGTCCGATGAACCGCCGCCTTCATACGACGGAACCGCGGCCGACCTGGCGCTGCGACCGGCAATCCGCCTCGCCCTGTCCGATGAGGCGTGGCTTCTGTAGGTCAGTAGCTTCGCCCAGGCCCCTGCTGCATACAGGGTCGATGACCGCCGCCCGCCCGACCCGCGACCAGTTCGCCGTGATCCGCCCCTGCCCTACCCGCTGGGCGGACAATGACGTCTATGGGCACGTCAACAACGCCGCCTACTACGGCTTCTTCGACACGGCAGTGAACGCTTGGCTGATCGAACACGGCCTGCTCGACACCACGGCCAGCCCGGCGATCGGCCTGGTGATCGAGACGGGCTGTCGCTACCACGCGGCCCTCTCGTTTCCTGAGACGATCGAGGTCGCGCTCAGGGTCGAAAAACTCGGCAACTCCAGCGTTCGATACGCTCTCGCCCTGTTCTCTCAGGGCGAAGCCAAGGCCGCCGCCGATGGCTGGTTCGTCCATGTCTACGTCGATCGGGAAACCCGTCGGCCTACCCCCGTTCCACACGCAGTGCGGACCGCGCTCGAAGGTCTGGTTGTCGCTTGATCGAAGGGCCGTCACGGGCTATGCACCGCCTCCCGCCGACACGGCCAGGGGACGCGTAGCTCAGCGGTAGAGCACCTCGTTCACACCGAGGGGGTCACAGGTTCAATCCCTGTCGCGTCCACCATTCCTTCCCATTTTCAGTGCGACGAGGCCCGGTTGACAGCCTCGGCGTCCTTTGCGCGCAGGCTCCTGGTGGTCTTGGCGCGCGCCTTGGTCGTCTTCTTGTTCGCGGTGCGTTTGACGATCTCGTTCTTCACCCGAGGCGACAGCACCTCATTGTCGAAGCCGGCGAGAATCTCATCCAGTTCACGGTCGGTCAGCTTCTCGATGCCGATGAAGCGGTTCTTGGCGTTGCTGACGCGGATAAGCTCATCGAGCTTGGCTTGGATGGCCGCGTTGTCCCGGTTCTGGGTGTTCTGGATCAGGAACACCATCAGGAAGGTGACGATGGTGGTCGAGGTGTTGATGATCAGCTG
>CAMLNT010000088.1 GCA_946481425.1 uncultured Brevundimonas sp. | reverse complement strand
GCGAGTTCCTGATCAACGCCCAAGGCGAGGACGTGGTGGCCGGCATCCGCACGCCGCAGGCGCTGACCAAGGCCGGCCGCGAGGAGATGGGCGAGACCAAGCTCTCGATGGAAGAGGCCATGCCGGAGGTGTTCGGCCAGTTCGTCGATGTAGTCGGCACGCTGGAGCGCCACTACCGCGACATGCAGGATATCGAGTTCACGGTCGAACAGGGCCGGCTGTGGATGCTGCAGACCCGCAACGGCAAGCGCACGGCCAAGGCCGCGCTGAAGATCGCGGTGGAACTGGCGGCCGAGGGGCTGATTAGCCGCGAGGAGGGCATCCAGCGGGTCGAGCCTCAGGCTCTGGATCAGCTGCTGCACCCGACGCTGGACCCGAACGCCGAGCGGGCGGTCGTGGCCAAGGGCCTGCCCGCCAGCCCGGGCGCGGCGACCGGCAAGATCGTGTTCGATTCCGACGAAGCCGAACGTCTGGGCCAGATGGGCGAGGCGGTCATCCTGGTGCGCGAGGAGACCTCGCCGGAAGACATCCACGGGATGCACGCCGCGCGCGGCATCGTGACAGCCCGCGGCGGCATGACCAGCCACGCGGCGGTCGTGGCGCGAGGCATGGGACGTCCGTGCGTCTCGGGCGCCTCGGGCGTTCACATCGACGCCAAGGTCGGCCAGTTCGTCGCCAACGGCGAGGTCTACCGGGCCGGCGAGATCATCACCATCGACGGCTCGTCAGGCGAGGTCATCGCGGGCGCGGTGAAGATGATCGAGCCGGAGCTGACCGGCGATTTCCAGACCCTGATGGGTTGGGCCGACGAGGCCCGGCGCCTGAAGGTTCGGGCCAACGCCGAGACGCCGCTGGACGCCCAGACGGCGCGCGGTTTCGGGGCCGAGGGCATCGGGCTGTGCCGGACCGAGCACATGTTCTTCGACGACACCCGGATCGCCGCCGTGCGCGAGATGATCCTGGCCGACGACGAGGCGGGCCGCCGGGCTGCCTTGTCCAAGATCGCGCCGTTCCAGAAGGAAGACTTCGTCGAGATCTTCAAGATCATGGCCGGCCTGCCGGTCACGATCCGGCTGCTGGATCCGCCGCTGCACGAGTTCCTGCCGCACACGCCCGAAGACGTGGCGGCCGTGGCGCGGGCGACCGGGCTGGACGCCGACAAGCTGATGAACCGGGCCAAGGCCCTGCACGAGACCAACCCGATGCTGGGCCATCGCGGATGCCGGCTGGGCGTGGCCTATCCGGAAATCTACGAGATGCAGGTCCGAGCCATCATCGAGGCCGCGCTCCAGGTGAAGGCCGAAACCGGCGAGGCGCCGCTGCCGGAGATCATGCACCCGCTGGTCGCCAAGGGGCAGGAGATGAAGTTCCTGCGCGAGCTGACCGACCGGACGGCCGAGGCCGTGTTCGCCGAGAAGGGCGATCGGGTCGATTACATGGTCGGGACCATGATCGAGTTGCCGCGCGCGGCGCTCCGGGCCGACGACCTGGCCGAGCATGCCGAGTTCTTCTCTTTCGGAACCAACGACCTGACGCAGACGACGTTTGGCATCAGCCGCGACGACTCGGGCCGGTTCCTTCAGGCCTATCTGGACAAGGGCATCTTCGAGCACGACCCGTTCGTTCGCCTGGACCCGGACGGCGTGGGCGACCTGATCAAGATCGCGGCCGAGCGCGGCAAGACGGTGCGTCCGAACGTCAAGCTGGGCATCTGCGGCGAGCACGGCGGCGACCCGTCGTCGATCGCCTTCTGTGAAGGCGCGGGCCTGGATTACGTCAGCTGCTCGCCTTACCGCGTACCGATCGCGCGGCTGGCCGCAGCCCAGGCCGCGCTGAGCGCCCGGTCGGGGACGGAGCGCGAAAAGGACCGGTAGGCAATCCTATCGGGCGACAGGCGACCGGACCGCTTTCCAGCTCCGGACAGGAGCCTGCCATGAAGAACCCGTGGTTCGATCTATCGATGTCGATGATGCGGCTGGGCATCGAGGCGCAGCAGGTCGTGGCGCTGAGGACGGTCAAGCTGATGACCGGCGGCGCGGCGGCAGACGCCGAAGCCAATCTGATGGTCACCGAGAAGATGCAGGCGGCGGCCGACGCCAGCATGGCGATGATGGTGGGCACGATGCAGGGCAAGAGCCAGGCGGCGATCGCCAAGCAGGTGGTCGGCACCTATCGCCGCAAGACGGCGGCAAACCGGCGGCGGCTGACGCGATAGTCATGGCATCGCCCAAGGGCGACGAGAGTTCGTTCCCGGTTCAAAGCGGGCGCCACAAGAAAGTCGCGTAAGCGCACGCCCTTGCCCTGCAAGGACAAGAGGGACAGCGACACCGTGGACATGAGAGGACAAAAGGGGACTTGAGCGGGGACTTTTCCCCGGCCTCCGCTGCGACCGCATCATGGCGAGATGAAACAGCAGCGCGCTCCCTATGCCATCGTATCGGACGAAACCTGGGAACTGGTCCGGGCCGCCTATCTGTCGGGGCTGAGCGCCCCGGTGGTGGCGGCGCGGTTCGGGGTGACGGTCTGGGGCCTGAGGAAGCGGGCCGCGCGGGAGGGCTGGACAAGGATGGCCTATGCCGAAGCGCGCGATGCGAACAGGCGGCCGCCCGGAGCGGCCGGTGATACGGCGTCGCCGGCCGAGCCCGAGCCCGAACCCTCCGCAGAGGAGGTGGTGCGCGCTGCGGTGTCCCGGGCCGGGCGGGCCCTGATGCGCGGCGAAGGGACGGAGGCCCAGGCGCTGGTGCGGGCGACCGAAGGCTATCTGCAGCTTCTGACGACGATTCACCAAAAGGGCGTCGGCAATCCGGACTTCGCCGACACGCCCGGGCGCCGCGCGGCGCTCAAGATATTGCGTGAGGCATATGGGCTGCCGCAGCCGGAAGACTATTGAGTCGAGCCACCGGGGCGGTTGGGGACGTTAGTCGCAGGCGTTCGCCATTGCTTCGAAAGCCTGGAGAGCTTCCGCGTACCTTGCCGCGCCCACAACGAAGCGATGTGTCGGGTGCTGCGGAGTGCTCCCTGTCGCCGTTATGGCGCCGTCACCGTCTCCCTCAAGCCGGCCGATGCGCCCCAGGTGGATCGCCGTGTCCGTCGCGGCGTCGCCAGTCCAGATGAAGGTCATCTGGCAGCTGGAGTCGATCGAGGTCGACAGGAGGGCTCCACGGCCGGTCTCCTGGCCGGTCATTCCGTCGAGCAGGATCAACTCGGTTCCCGTCAGCCGGTTGATCAGGACGTTTGCGGCCTCGGGCGCTGGAACCTGCACCTGGGCCGAGACAGGTTCGGCCAGCGCGAGGGCTGCCAGAAAGAGCAAGCCTCTCATCGCGCGAAACAGTTCGCGCCGGCCCAGAGGAGATCAACGGCGGAGGCGTCCTCATTCATGATGCCGTAGACGCCGCCGGCGTCGAACTCCTGGCCGAGGGAGGTTTCGGTCAGTTCGATCTCGGACCCGGAGCTGTCGAGTTCGGCGCGGGTCGAGCCGGGCTTGATGCCGTTCATGGTCGACTGTTCCGGATCGCGCGTAAACCAGCCGGCGAAGGCGCCGTCCTGGAAGTAGAGGGTGGTGTCCTGGCCGAACTGCGAGAAGGTCAGGGGGCCGGGCGGGCACTCCGCGTTCTCGCCGCTGTCGGTCGGATCGCCCATGGCGGCATGCACGGCCATGATCGTCTCGTCGTAGGGCGTGCCGAAGGCGACCAGATTGGTCGAGCCGGTCTCGGGGTTCACCAGACGCAGGCCCTCACCGTCGAGCGCGATGGCGGTGGCAGCCTCGGCGCCGGCGTCGGTGGCAGCGTCGTCCGCGGCGGGCGCCTCGGGCGCGGCGGCCGGTTCTTCGGCAGCGTTCGGATCACAGGCCGCCAGCATGAGGACGGCGAAAACGGGCAGGGCGTACTTCATGGAGCGTCTCCCGAAAGATGTGACAGCACTGTAGGCCCGGGGGCATCTCAGGCCAAGCAACCAAGCGTCGCCGTTCAGCGAACGACGTAATGTTGCAAAACAGAGATTTAGCGCCGCGAATTCGCCGCAGCCGGGTCTTGGAACCACCCGGGTCACCACCCATTTCACTCGCCTGGCTGGGTGGGCCGGCGGCGCGAAGAACGCCGTCGAAACCAGCAAGGACTAGTTTCTCATGCGTACTATTGCTTTCACCGCCGTCGCCGCCATCGCGGCTTCCATCGCTGTCCCGGCCGCCGCTCAGAGCCTCTCGAGCCCGACCTGGTACGGCTCTGCCGGTTACTCGAACCTGTCGACCGAAGACTCCGACATCAGCCTCGACGCCCTGACCGGCCGCGTCGGCGCCCGCTTCAACCCGTACTTCGGCGCCGAGGGTGAACTCTCGGTCGGCCTGGGCGAGGAAGAGCTGGCCCCGGGCATCGATGCGAGCCTGAACTATGACGCCGCCGTCTATGGCGTTGCGGCCTTCCCGGTGTCGCAGAACTTCGAAGTGTTCGGCCGCGTCGGCTACGGCACGACCGAGCTGGAAGCCTCGGGCGGTGGCGTGACCGTCACCGAAGACGGCGACAGCTTCAACTACGGCGTCGGCGCCAACTACTTCTTCGACGGGGCCAACGGCGTGCGCGCCGACTACACCCGTCGCGACTTCCAGAACGACGGCGGCGAAGCCGACGTCTGGTCGATCAACTACGTCCGCCGCTTCTAAGACGCGCAGCGTAGACTGAAACAGGAGGCCCGCCGGGAAACCGGCGGGCCTTTTGTCTTGCGGGTTTGATGGCCGCGGGTTCAGATCGGCCTGGCTTGAGGAGCGGGGAGGCGACCATGAGCATCGACGTCGAGGCGGAAACTGCGCGCTGGCTTGCGACGATGTCGCCCGAGGAGACCCAGCGGGCGATCGACTACACCCACGGATCGCACTGGCTGATTCTCGGCGGGTTCGTCGTGTCGGTGGTGATCGCCTGGCTGATCATACGCTCGGGCGTGCTGAGCGGGATCAGGGACTGGCTGCAGAGAAGCCGGCCGCGTCCCAACCTGGTCGTGGCCTGCGTGGCCATCGTCTATTCGCTGATGAGTTTCGTGCTGGGCCTGCCGTGGAGCTGGTGGTCGGGCTGGCGGCGTGAGACGGAATACGGGCTGACGAGCCAGCCGGTCATGGGCTGGCTGACCGAGGGGATCATGGCGGCAGTGATTTCAACGATCCTGTCGGCGGTCCTGCTGCTCGGCATCTACGCCCTGATGCGGCGAGCCGGGCGAATGTGGTGGGCCTGGGCGGGCGGTCTGACGGCTGTGTTCACCGCCCTGATGCTGCTGGCGGCGCCGATCTTCATCGAGCCCCTGTTCAATACCTATACGCCGGCGCCGGACGGCGAGGTGCGCGACGCGGTGGTCGAGCTGGCCGAAGCGACGGGCACGCCCTCGGACAAGATCTACATCTATGACGGCAGCCGCCAGTCGGACCGCTACACGGCCAATGTCTCGGGCCTGTTCGGCACGGCGCGGGTGGCGATGAGCGACGTGATGTTCCAGCAGGGGGCCGACCTGGCCGAGGTGCGTGGCGTCGTCGGCCACGAGATGGGCCACTACGTCCATATGCATTCGCTGTGGATGACCGGGATTATCGCCATCCTGGCGATGGTCGCCTTCTGGCTGGCGGACAAGCTCTATCCCGTCGCGCGGCGCTGGCTGGGCGCCGGCAGGGTCGGGGATATCAGCGATCCGGCGGGGCTGCCGGTGTTGGCGGTGGTGCTGGCCTTCCTGATGGTGCTGGCCACGCCGGTGTTCAACACCATGATCCGCACGATCGAAGCGGACGCGGACCGCTTCTCGCTGGAGTACGCCAACGAGCCCGACGGCCTGTCGGCGGCCCTGATCAAGACGGCCGAGTACCGGGCGCCGTCACCCTCGTGGCTCGAGGAGTTCCTCTTCTACGATCACCCCAGCGTCGAGAACCGCATCCGCCGCGCCATGCAGTGGAAGGCGGACCATCCGCCGGAGGCCTAGAGGCTGTCGGGGACGCTCAGGCCGGGGCGCTCGTTGTCCCAGATCATGTGCAGGACCGACCAGTGCCCGTCGCCGTCGCGGAAAAGCTGGATGGAGTTGATGCCCCGGCGTTCGGGCGTCGCGTCGTCGGGATGGGTCTTCGCCTCATACACCGACCAGACGTGGGCCATGTTGCCGAAGACGTCGATGCGTCGCGCCGTTTCGACCTCGTAGAAGGCGTTGGCGGCGAAAAAGGGCGTGGTGTCTTCCACATACTGCTCGCGGCCCATGATCTTCATCCAGGGGCGACCGTCAGCGTCGAGGCCCGTGCGGGCCTGGCGGCTGTCGGGATGGAAGATCAGGCGTTGGGTGTCCCAGTCGCGCGGGCCAGCCGGGCCGGAGATGCAGGCGTACAGGGCGTCGATGACCTGGCCGATGTCGGTGCGGTCGATCGTCATGCGCGCTTCCTGACGAACACGGTCCCGGCGGAATAGCCCGCGCCAAACGAACAGATCAGGCCGGTGTCGCCGGGGCCGAAGCCGTCGTTGTGCAGGTGGAAGGCGATGATCGAGCCGGCCGAACTGGTGTTGGCGTAGTCGTCCAGGATGATGACGTTCTCGCCGGGCTCGGGATCGCGGCCCAGCACGTCGCGATAGCACTGCTCGGCCTCGGCCATGCGGGCCTGATGCAGCCACAGGCGCTTGAGGGCGGTCGGGTCGACGCCCAGCTCGCCCGCGTGGTCGACGATCATCTCGGAGACCATCGGCACCACCTCCTTGAAGACCTTGCGGCCCTGCTGGACGAACAGCCGGTCGGTGAGGGGATCTGCGCCCTCGCCGTTAGCCTGGCCGGACTCGAGGGTTTCGGTGGGTCGGGCCGCGCGGTTCAGGAAGCCGAAGTTGTTGCGGATATTGTTCGAGAACTGGGTCTTGAGCCGCGTGCCCAGGATGTCCCAGCCGCCCGGCGCGTCCTCGGCCGCCTCGACGATCACGGCGGTGGCGACGTCGCCGAAGATGAAGTGGCTGTCGCGGTCGCGGAAGTTCAGGTGCGCCGAGCAGATCTCGGGGTTCACGACCAGCACGGCGCGGCACGAGCCGGAGGCGATGAAGTCCGCCGCCGTCTTGATGCCGAAAGTCGCCGAGGAGCAGGCCACGTTCATGTCGAAGGCGAAGCCCCCGACGCCCAGGGCCTGCTGCACCTCGATGGCGATGGCCGGATAGGGACGCTGCAGATTGGAGGCCGCGCACAGGACCGCGTCGATGCGCGACGCCGGCTTGCCCCAGCGGGCGATGGCGTCCTCGGCCGCCTTCACGGCGATCTCGGCGAGGACAGAGATCTCATCGTTGGAGCGCTCGGGCAGGTGAGGGGTCATGCGGTCGGGGTCGAGGATGCCGGCCTTGTCCAGGACGAAGCGCGACTTGATGCCCGAAGCCTTCTCGACGAACTCCACGGACGAGGGGCCAAGCGCCTCGATCTCACCGGCCGAGATTCGCGCCGCATTGGCTTCGTTGAAGCGCGCGACGAAACTGTTGAACGCTTCCACCAGCTCTGCGTTCGAGATGCACTGTTCAGGCGTGTAAAGGCCCGTGGCGGCGATGACCGCCTCGCGCTGAATCTTTTTGTCGCTCAAGGGGCGCTCCTTCTGGAAAACGGCTTTAGCACGGGTTGACCCCGGACGCGCCAGTCGCCAGCTTCAGCGCGAACCGTAGCGCTTCGCCACGGTTTGGTCATACCGTTGCCGAAATGCCGCGCCCGCGTCGTTTCGGCCCCGGCCATGGCCTTCATCCCTATGAACTTTCGGCTTTGCCGCTTATCAGTCCAATGATGGCGGGAGGGCCGCCTTAGCTTTTCTCGAGGTGACTTCGATGAAGTTCGTTCTGGCATCGGCGTCCGCCGTCGCCCTGCTGGCGGCCGGTTCCGCCGCTTCGGCCCAAGAGTGGGTCTGGTACGAAGGCGTAAGCCCGTACATCAACATCGGCGTTTCGCGCTTTGAAGTGCATGCTGACAGCCCGGCTGTCGGCGGCCCTGGCGACGTCGCGCTGAACGCTGTCACCGGCCGCGCCGGTGTCCGTTTCAACCGCTGGTTCGGCGCCGAGCTGGAGGGCTCCATCGGCATCGACGAAGACGATCAGCCGATCGGCAACACCAACCTCGAGCGCCAGTACGCTGGTTACCTCGTCGGTGTGGCTCCGGCCTCGAACAGCTTTGAACTGCTGTTCCGCGTCGGTTACGGCACGACCACCCTGGGCGTTGAAGGCCTGGGCGAGTCGGAGTCGAACTCGATCAACTACGGTGTCGGCGCCCAGTGGTTCTTCGGTGGCGGGGCCAACGGCCTGCGCGTCGATTACACCCGCTTCGACAACCAGGACGACGGCTTCTACTCGGACATCTACCCGGGTCCGGCCAATGGCGACGCCAACGTCTTCACGGTTTCCTACGTCCGCCGCTTCGGTGGCCGCTGGGTGACCCCGCCGCCGCCGCCGCCGCCGCCGCCGCCGCCGCCTCCCCCGCCGCCGCCGCCGCCTCCGCCGCCTCCGCCGCCGCCGCCGCCGCCTCCGGCGTGGCAGGCGCGTGAGTTCACGGTGCTGTTCGACTGGGA
>CAMLNT010000087.1 GCA_946481425.1 uncultured Brevundimonas sp. | reverse complement strand
TTACCGCGTCGCGGAAGCGGCTTTCGTAGTCGAGCACATAGTGCGGGATGCCGATGATTTCGGCGGCCAGACGGGCGTCGTGGATGTCCTGACCGGCACAGCAGGCGCCCTTCTTCTTGAGCGCCGCGCCGTGGTCGTAGAGCTGGAGCGTGACGCCCACGACGTCGTAGCCGGCCTTTTTCAGCAGGGCCGCGACGACGGTGGAATCCACCCCGCCGGACATCGCCGCGACAACCCGGGCTCCCGCCGGAAGGCCCACCGCCGCGCGCGCAGCCGCGATCGCCCCGTCCAGGTCGCCGTGGGCGAGGGGGGTGATCTCGGGGATCGGGCAGCTGGTTTCCGTCAGCGTCATGAAGGCGCACATAGTGCATCCCCATGGAATTTTCGAGGCGGGAGCCTTATCTTGGGTCCCGGCGGTTGCTGCGGTTCCCGAGAGGGCGACTTATTCCAGCGACCTTAATTGTCTCGAAGGGAGCTGTCCCTGTCAGGGCTCGAGGGCCCAGGCACACGGCGCCCACCTGGTTATCCAGGTCGAGGGAGTTGAACTGTCCCGACCGGTCCTCGCGGCGCCGCCACCCTTCCCCTACACTGAAGCGATGATGTCGAAGGTCGACCTTCGCGCGCAGGCGCGCGCCCACCGGAAGGCGCTATCCGTCAGCGATCCGGGCGCGGCGGTGCGCGCGGCGACGCATGCGGTGGCGATGCTGGACGCCCTGTTCGGGCGTGAGGCCGGCTGGGGGGAGGAGGCCCGGCGAGGACGCCGGCTGACGGTCGCCCTCTATCGCCCGCGCGGGGCGGAGATCGACACAGGGCCGCTGGCCCGGGCGCTGGAGGCGTTGAGTTGCGACCTCGCCCTGCCCTGCGTGGAGGCGCTGGACGCCCCGCTGGTGTTCCGGCGCTGGACGGCGGGACAGGCTTTGCGGCCAGACCTCGTCGGCTCGGCGGCGCCCTTTCCGGATGCGCCGCGACTTGATCCTGACCTGATCGTCACACCGCTTCTGGCCTTCGATGCCTTCGGGCGGCGGCTCGGGCAGGGCGGCGGCTATTACGACCGGACATTCGAGGCCCGGCCGGAGGCCGCGCGTGTGGGCCTCGCGTGGAGCGCGCAGGCGGTCGAGCGGCTCCCAGCGGAGGCCCACGACATTCCCCTGCATGGCGTTCTGACCGAGGTCGGCTATACCGCCGCGCGAAAGGCGGACTGAATGCGCTTGGCCTTCTTTGGAGACGTGGTCGGGAAATCCGGCCGCGACGGGATTACCGACCATCTGCCGGACCTGCGGCGGGAGCTGAAACTCGACTTCGTGGTGGTCAACGCCGAGAACGCCGCAGGCGGCTTCGGGATCACCGAGAACACGGCGCGAGACCTGTTTGACGCCGGCGCCGACTGCCTGACGCTGGGCAATCACTCTTGGGACCAGCGCGAGGCCCTGACCTATATCGTGCGCGAACCGCGCCTGCTCCGGCCCGCCAACTATCCGGCCCTTATGGACGCGCCGGGGCGGGGAGCGGATGTCTTCGTCCTGCCGGACGGCCGGCGGGTGCTGGTGGTCTCGATCCTGGGCCGGGTGCACATGGACCCGATGGACGATCCCTTCTCGGCGGCGGAGCGCGAACTGAACGCCGCGCCGCTGGGCGTCGTGGCGGATGCGGTCATCGTCGACATCCACGCCGAGGCCACCTCGGAAAAGATGGCCATGGGCCACTTCTGCGACGGCCGGGCCAGCCTGGTGGTCGGCACCCACACCCATGTTCCGACCGCGGACTGCCAGATCCTGCCCGGCGGGACGGCCTATCAGACCGACGCGGGCGGCTGCTGCGACTACGACAGTGTGATCGGCAACGAGAAGGATGAGCCGCTCAGGCGGTTTACGACGCGGCTTTCCGGGGGGCGGTACACGCCGGCGTCCGGTCCGGCGACGGTCTGCGGGGTGTTCGTCGAGACGGATGACCGCACGGGGCTGGCCAGACGGATCGAGCCGATCCGGGTTGGCGGGCGGCTGAGCCGGACCGTGCCGACTGCTTGACAGGAAAGTTTACGTCCGTAATCTGTGTGGATTACAAACGTAATCTTGAGGTTCTCATGCGTGCACTATCAGCGTTCGCGACTGGTTTGATGCTCCTGCCCGGCGCGGCGGTCGCCGGACCGAGAGTGAATCCTACGACCGTCTTTTTCGACGCCGCCCTTCTCATGAAGCTGGTTATGGTCGCGCTCGTCCTGGCCGCCCTCGCCGCCGTGGTGGTGACGCTGGGCAAGGCGGCGCAGGGGCGCCGGCTGTCGCGGGGCTCGGCCTTCGTGTCCGCGCTCCGGCTCGGCGGCCCGCTGCTGGGGCTAATGGGCGCAGCCTACACGGTCCTGATGGTGTTCATCGGCATGGCCAATGCGGGAACCGAGGTCCCGATGGCGGTCCTGGCGCCGGGCTTGGCGGAGGCGGCGCTGCTGTTCCTGCTGGGACTATTCGCCGGGGCGGTCGGCGTGATCTGTCACTGGGTGATCGAAGCACGGATCGACCGGACGGTGCTGGCGGCCTGACCGATGCGCGTCACCGAGGCCGAGAGCGTCGTCCTGGCCGCCCTCTGGCGGCGCGGCGATCTGACGTTCGCCGATCTGATCGAAGACGTGAAGGCGCGGTCCGACTGGGGCGACGCCACGATCAAGACCCTTCTGCATCGTCTGATGCAGAAGGGGGCGGTGCGTTCCGAGAAGACCGACGGCCGCCAGCGGTATCGTGCGGTCCTGACGCGAGAGAGGTTCGTCGGCGACGAGGTCAGCGATCTGGTCGAGCGCCTGTTCGGGGGCGACCGGGAAGCGCTGCGCCGGTTCCTGGACCAGCCATAGGCCTGCCGCAAACGCTCAGCCGAGCGCAACAAGTCCGGCGAAGCCGCCGACCATGATCGCCACGGGCGCGGCCAGCGGCGACTTCCACAGCCAGACGATCGCAAGTGTGATCGCGAAGATGGCAGCCAGAATCAGCGCGTTGTCCGAGCCCGTCGCCTGACCCCCGGCCAGCTGGATTGCGGTCGCTGCGATCAGGCCGACGACGGCGGCCGCGACGCCGTCGAGCAGGGCGTGGAGGCGGGCATTCTCGAGCACGGCCTCAAGCCGGTCGTAGAAGATCATCGAGAAGGCGAAGGCGGGCAGGAATACGCCCGCGGTGATCGCGACACCGCCCCAGGGGCCGCCCGCGACATAGCCGATGAAGGTCGCGAAGATGATCAGGGGCGCGGGCAGGATGCTGGAGAGGGCCAGGCCGTCGAGGAACTGGCTGTCGCCGACCCAGCCGGCCCGACCGGCGTCGTCGCGCAGAAACGGAATGGCGGTATAGGCGCCGCCGAAGGTCAGCAGGCCGGCCTTGAGGCCCGCCAGAAACAACAGCCAGATCGAGCCGTGTCCGGGCTCGGTCATGAACCGGGCGAAGGAGAGATGGGTCGCCGGTTCCGATACAAGCAGGATCTCCGCAATGCCGCCCGCGCCGCCGATCAGGATGGCGCCGGCGGCAAGACCAGACCGGCCCGCCTTCAGCAGGGCGTAGGCGATCCCGGCCGCCGGCAGAACGATCCAGAAGCTGACTCCCGCCAAGGCCGCGAGCGCCGAGCCTGCAGCCAGCCCGACCAGCCAGACGTCCGACAGCACATGGCCGCCTATCTTGAAGACGGCACGCACGATCAGAGCCAGGACAGCCGTCTGGGCGCCGATCAGGGCTGCGGCGATCCACGGCTGATCCAGGGCGAGGCGGAAATAGAGCCAGCTCAGCCCCATCATCAGGATGAAGCCGGGCAGCATGAAGCCGAGCCCGGCCAGCAGGCCTCCCATCCGGCCGCGCGCCCGCATGCCCAGGTGGACGCACAGTTCGTGCGCCTCGGGTCCGGGCAAAACCTGCATCACAGCCAGCAGGCGATTGAAGCGCGCCGACGAGATCCAGCCTTCGCGCTCGACCAGCTCGCGCCGGACCATGGCGATCTGGGCCACCGGCCCGCCGAACGCGAGCAGGCCGAAACGCAGGAAACGCAGGAACAGCGCCGGCAGGGTCAGCCGCGGGGGATGCGGCTCGCCGTCGGTCGGAGTATCGGTCATGGCCGCTCCTCGGCGCGGACGCCTCGCGGAGCGGGACTTGGGCGACGATCGCCTGACCGGGCGCCCGCGTCAGGCCCGATGCGGTCAGGCTAGCACGACCGAATGCGGCGCCTAGCCTTGGGCTACGTAGCCGTAGCGGCGGTTCGATGGTGTCGCCCCGTCAGCCAGATAGTCCGCCTTGATCGCCGAGAAGCGATCGCCCGCGAGGGCGACCTGAACCGCGGGAACTTCCATCCCGTAGAGCCTCGCGTTGTTGCCGCCGAAGATGGCGGTCTTGACCGGTCCATCGGCGGCTCCCAAAGGCGCGAAGCCGTGGGCGGTCTGCAGGTCCTCGGGGATTTCGAGACGGCGCAGGCCCTCGATCTGCCACTGGGGCGAACCGGTCCAGACGGCGTCCGTACCCCAGCAGACGTGATCGTGACCGAGGCCCCGGATCAGCTGGCCCAGGATGGCGGCGCAGACGCGCGGCTGGGCGATCAGGGTCTGGGCGAAGATCTGGCCGAGATCGGCATAGACGTTCGAGACCCCATGCGCCTCGGGGATCTCCGCCAGATCCGTGACCCAGTCGATGCGGCCGCTACGTTCGAACTCTGCGAGCGCCCAGTCGGGGTCATCCAGCCGGTAGGCCGCGTGGTAGATGATGAAGTTCAGCTGGGGCCAGTCGCGGGCGGCTTTCGCCACGTCGCGGACGTCGGCGAAGGGCGACAGGTGCGGGTAGCGCTCGGCGGTAGCGCGGCCCCACAGGCCCTTGTGGACGCAGACGTTTCGCACCCCCGCCGCCACCATTCGCTCGTAGCCGGGATACATCACCGTCTCGTCGTCCATCCGCCAGGGCCAGGCGCTGGTCTCCTTGTGGGTGTTGTCGCCGACCGTGTAGCCCTTGACCGAGTCCGGCCGGTCCGCGAGGGCCGCGTCCAGTTCGTCGAGCCAGCCGGGCGCGCCGGGGCGCATGATGGCGTGGGCCAGCATCCGGCGGGACCCGGCCTCTGAGTTCACCCGCTCGCGCGCCTCAATCATCTGCCGGTTGGTCAGGAACCAGTCCTCGGGAATGTCGGACGGGGCCGAGGAGATCAGGGCGATCTTGGTGTCGCTGTCGAGGAAGATTTCCTTGAAATAGTTATCGAACTTCAGGTGTTCGATGGTCTGTTCACCGCTCTCGGACAGCTGCGGATTCCAGCCGCGCTGGATGACCGATTCCCTCAGGCGCACGAAGCTGGTCAGGCGCGTATCGTCCCTGAGGAAGTGGGTGTGCATGTCCATGATGAACTGGTCGCGCAGGGCCGCGGCCCGCTCGTCGGCCAAGCCGGGCGTCGCGGCCTCGGCGGCGGAGACCTCGAACATCGGCCCGAAGGCGCCGTTCAGGGCGGCGAAGCCCGCCGCCATGCCCGCCGCTGTCTGGAAGAAGCGGCGGCGACTCAGGCCCAGCCGGGGCGCCACTTCATCCGCGTGGGCGAAGAGCCGGGCCTGGACCTCGCGCTGGCGCTCTGTCTGGCCGACCGGTGCGTACTCCTCCGACGCCACCATGCGCAGCGGAAGGGGTGTGCGCGGCTCGACCTCCTCGGATCGCGCGAGCGCTGCGATCGCCTCGTTCGACAGGAACCGCATGGCAAGCCTCCGGTATCGACAGGTCGCGTGAGCCTAGCATCGACCGGCGAGGCGCGTCAGGCCACTTGTCAGCCACGGTTTCGCGCCATACCGAGCCTGTCCGGACAATCGAGTCCGCCAGGAGACGCGCCATGGTCGATCCGCGGGGGGAGGCTCAGTTGATGACGGAGCTTCGCGCGCTGGTCGAGGCGCATCGCGACGTTGAGGCGGCGCAGGTGGTGGCGGAGCACATGGCCGACCCGGCGCGGGCCGAGGGCCTGATCCCGGTCGCCCTGGAGATGGCGCGGATGTCGCCGCAGCCGGCGGCGCGGGTGATCGCAGGCCGCGCGCTGGCGACGCTGCGGCCTGATCAGGCGGCGACTTGGCGGGGGATCGGCGAAGCGGCGCACGCGGCGGCGGACTACCGTGCCGCAGCCGATGCGCTGGAAACCGCAGCGGCCACTCCGCAGGGCCAGGCCCGCGACCGTCTGCTTGCGGCGCTGTCGGCCTATCAGGACAATGACTTCGAGCGGGCCGAGAGCCTGTATCTGTCGGTCGGGGACGATGACGCCTCGGCTTGCGGGCTGGCCGTGATCGCCATCGCGCGCGGGACGCCGGAGGTGGCGGCGGGCCTGCTGCGGCGGGTTCTGCAACGCAGTCCGGACTCTGTCGAGGCGCTCCGCCTGATGGCCATGGTCGCACCGGATCTGGCCGTCTTCGAGGCTCTGACACGGGTGGCGCGCGATGAGCGTCGAGACGCGCCGGTGCGCAGCGCCGCCGCCTTCGCCCTGGCCCAGGCCAGTGACCGGGCGGGCGACGACATCGCGGCCGCCGCCTGGGCTGACCTGGCCAACAGCCTGTCTCCCATGCGGGCCCATCCCTATGAGGCCTCGGCCCAGGACGCCCGGGCCGAGGCCCTGCTGGCGCTGTTCGATCGCCTGCCGCCGCCGGGCCCGGCTCTGCTGCGCCGGCCGCGGCCGATCGTGATCGTCGGTCTGCCGCGTTCGGGAACCTCGATCATCGAATCCCTGCTGGCGGCGCATCCGGATGTTGTGGCCGGCGGCGAGCGGACCGATCTCTACATGGCCTGCCGGGAGATCGAGATCGTGCTGCATCGCCACGGACCGGAGGCGGCCGCGGCCCTGTTCCGGAGCCGGCGGGCCGGTCTGGTGGCGGAGTTGGGCGAGCGACTGACCCGTGCCGGGGTGATCTCCGAGGTCTATCTCGACAAGCTTCCGCTCAATGCGCCCTACGCGGGACTGATCGCGCGCCTGCTGCCGGAGGCGCGGATCGTTTTCCTGCGGCGTGATCCGGTCGAGACGGCCCTGTCCATCTGGCTGCACGACTTCTCGGCGGCCTACCCCTACGCGTCGGACCTGACGCATCTGGCCCATGCCGTGGGCCTCAACGACCGCATGCGCGACGCCTGGGCTGAGCGGCTGGGCGAGCAGTTCCTGGCCTTCGACCACGATGCCCTGTGCGAGGATCCCGACGGCGAGGCGCGCCGGCTCTACGCCTTTTGCGGCCTGGACTGGGATTCGGCCTATCTGGACCCGGCCCGGCGCGGGTCGGCGTCCAACACCTTTTCGGCGCTGCAGGTGCGTGAGCCGATCCGGGCGCCGGCGGCCCGGGCGGCCCGTTATCCGCCCCAGGTCGCGAGCTTCATGGCGGCCCTGAAGCGGGCCTAGGCCTTCCCGCGCTGGATGCCTTCGCGGATCAGGCGATGGGCTTCGGCCTTGTCGCCCCAACGCACGATCTTGACCCATTTGCCGGGCTCCAGATCCTTGTAGTGCGAAAAGAAGTGCTCGATCTGGTCGACGAGGATCTTGGGCAGGTCGGAGACCTCCTCGACGCCCTCGTAGCGGGCCGTCAGGCTGGCCGAGGGAACGGCGATGATCTTCTCGTCCTCGCCGGCATTGTCTTCCATGACCAGCACGCCGATCGGCTTCACGCTCATGACGGCGCCGGGGACGATGGCGCGCGTGTTGGCCACCAGCACGTCGCACGGGTCGCCGTCACCCGACAGGGTGCCGGGGATAAAGCCGTAGTTCCCCGGGTATCGCATCGGCGTGTAGAGGAAGCGGTCGACGACCAGGGCGCCGGAAGCCTTGTCCATCTCGTACTTGATCGGCTCGCCGCCGATCGGCACCTCGATCACGACGTTGACGTCGTGGGGCGGGTTGCTTCCGAGAGAGATCGCGTCGAGGCGCATGGGATGTTCCGGCAGTCTTTTGGGGAGGGGCGCCCTCTAGACCGGTATCAGGCCGGGAAAAAGGCCTCAGTCGCGAATTTTTCCCAGCAGGGCGAGCGCGCCCACGGCTGCCAGGATGCCGAGACCGAAGGCGGCGAGGGTCGCGCCGGTGGCCTGGACGCGCGAAACCTGAAGCGGCGGCTTGTCCTGCCAGTGGACGATCTCGCCCGCCTCGTCTTCGTCGATCAAGAAAACCTCGTCCTGGTCGGTCATGGCTAAGCTCCGGTTCGAAGGGTTCAATACCCGGCGAGGCTTGAGGGTTCCCCCGGATGACAGGGCCGGGCGCATCGGCTAGATCGGCGCCTCAGTTTTCGATCCCAAGCCTCTTCGGAAGACCATGGCCGGCCATTCCAAATTCAAGAACATCATGCACCGCAAGGGACGCGCGGACGCCGTGCGCTCCAAGCTGTTCTCGCGGCTGTCGCGGGAAATCACCGTCGCGGCCAAGTCGGGCCTGCCCGATCCGGCGCTGAACCCGCGCCTGCGTCTGGCGGTCAACAACGCCAAGGCCGAGAGCCTGCCCAAGGACGTCATCGCCCGCGCCATCAACAAGGCGGCCGGCGGCGAGACCGACAACATGGAGGAGATCCGCTACGAGGGTCGCGGCCCCGGCGGGGTCCAGTTCGTGGTCGAGGTCCTGACCGATAACCGCAACCGTGCGGCGTCGAACGTCCGGGCCGCCTTCGCCAAGTATGGCGGGGCCCTGGGCGAGACCGGCTCGGTGACCTTCATGTGGGACCG
>CAMLNT010000086.1 GCA_946481425.1 uncultured Brevundimonas sp. | reverse complement strand
TCTCGAGCATCGGCAGGCGCTCGTAGGAAACGAGCGCCGAGTTGATGATGGCGCGAATGCCGGAGCGGTCCGCGTCGTCGTCGCCGGACATATCGAAGCCGAGAAGGCTGTCGATCTCGTCCTGATTGAGGATGCGCTCGGCGGCGCCAGACACGCCGCTGGCCCCGGAGAACTCGGTACCGAGGCTCTCGGCGCCGGCCTGGCTGGCCGGGAACATGGCTTCGGCCTCGTCCGTCACTGGATCAGCATCTCTTCGATGAGCACGGCGTCGACCTCCTCAGGGGCGGCGACGAGGTTCACGCGGCGCAGGATTTCCTGGCGCAGCTGATAGCTCCCGGCCGAACCGGCCAGGTCCTCGGGGCGCAGTTCGCGCAGGAAGGTCTGGAGCATGTCGTTCATGCGCGGGCTCTCGGCCTGCAGATGATGGGCGAGCGCCGCATCCTCCATCTCGAGCGTCAGGGTGAGCTTGAGGAAGGTCGGGCGACCGTCCGCAGCCTGGATGTTCACGATGATGTCCGGGAGGGTCAGGAAGGTCACGCCGTCGGGGCCCTCGCGCACGGTGCCCAGGCTGGCGTCCGCCTCGCCTTCGCTGCCGCCGCCGTGACCACCGCCGCCGCCCTTCTTTTCGGGCGCGTGGTCGGCCGGGGCTTCCTCGCCGTGGTCGCCCTCAGGCGCAGGCTTCATGAGCACGAAGGCGGCCGCGCCTCCGCCTCCGAGCAGCAGGACCGCGCCGGCGCCGATCAGGACGAAGAGCGGGAGTTTTTTCTTTTTCGGTGCGGCTTCGCCTTCCGCGCCTTCCGCGCCTTCGGCCGGCACAACCTCTGTCGAGGCAGCCTCCGCGGCGGCCTTGTCCTTCTTCTTGCCGAACTTGAACATCGTGCGCCGACCCGGACTCGTCCCCTGACCCGGCTATTTCGTCCGGGTTTGGTTAACGATCTGTTCAATCCCGGCAAATCTTGCCCGGCTGTACGGTTAACGGGGCAAGGGGGTGGATCGGCAAATCCCTTGCAGAATGGGCGTTAACCATACTGGCGCAGGCCTTGCTTGGGATGATCCCGAGCAAGTTCCGTGGAGCCCGTTCGTGGAGAACGCCGCCCTTATCGCCCTGAGCCGCCAGATGACGCTTCGGCGTCAGCTGGACATCGTGGCCAACAACATCGCCAACGCCGATACGGCGGGCTTCAAGGTGGAAGGCCTGATCGTCGAGGAGGAGGCCGCAGGCGGCGCGCGCAACCATGGCGTCCAGGGCGCGCCGAGCTTCGTGCTCGACCAGGGCATTGGCCGAGACTTCGGTCAGGGCGCGCTGCGCCAGACCGGCCGGCCGCTGGATGTGGCCATCGAGGGCGAGGGCGCCTTCTTCAGGATTGGGTCTGTGAACGGGGGGCCCGAGCGCTATTCGCGGGACGGCGGATTCACGACGGACGGCGAGGGCCGGTTGACGACGCGCGACGGCCTGCCGGTCCTCGACAACGGCGGCGCCGAGATCATCCTGGACCCGGCGCAGGGCGAGCCGACCATCGCAAATGACGGCACGATCAGCCAGGGCGGGGCGACGGTCGCGCAGCTGGGCGTCGTGCGCTTCGATGTCCTGTCGGTCCTGACCAAGGATGGCGACGGCCTTTATCGCAACACGTCGAACGAACAGCCCGTGGACGCGCCCGAGGCGCTCGTCCGCCAGGGCATGCTCGAGGGCTCCAACGTCCAGACCCTCGTCCAGATCACCAACCTCATCGAGATTCAGCGCGCCTATGAGTCGACCGCGCGGATGATCGAGAACCTCAACGACCTGTCCCGCCGCTCGGTCGAGCGGCTGGGCCGGACCTCTTAAGGGAGACGCCGCATGCGCGCTCTGAGAACCGCAGCCACGGGCATGGCCGCCCAGCAGCTGAACGTCGAGGTCATCTCGAACAACATCGCCAACATGAACACGGTTGGCTTCAAGCGACAGCGGGCCGAGTTCCAGGACCTGCTGTACCAGAACGTCCAGCGCATGGGGGCCCAGTCCTCGGGCGCCGGGACGGTAGTGCCGACCGGGATCCAGATCGGTGTCGGTGTGCGCGCCGGTTCCGTCTACCGCATCACCGAGCAGGGCACGCCCCAGCATTCCGGCAACCGCTACGACCTGGCCATCGACGGTCGGGGCTATTTCCAGGTGCTGCTGCCTTCGGGCGAGACCGGCTACACCCGGGCCGGCAACTTCTCGGTCAATGGCGAGGGCCAGCTGGTCACCGAGGACGGCTATCCGGTGCAGCCGGAAATCTCGATCCCGCAGGAAGCGCGCGATGTGATCATCTCGCCGACGGGTCAGGTCCAGGTGCTGCTGGATGGCGACCCCGCCCCGCAGATCGTGGGCGAACTGCAGCTGGCCAACTTCTTCAACGAGGCCGGCCTCGAAGCCATCGGCGACAACCTCCTGCTGGAGACCGCGGCCTCGGGTCCCGCGGTTGTCGCGGCGCCTGGCGAGCCGGGTCTGGGCACCCTGCTGCAGGGCTACACTGAAGCCTCGAACGTCGACGCCGTGGCCGAGATCACCGCCCTTATCGTGGCGCAGCGAGCCTATGAGATGAACTCCAAGGTCATCACCACGGCCGACGAGATGCTCCAGGCCGCCAATCAGGTGAAGTCGTGATGCGCGTCGCGGCCATCGCCCTGTGCCTCGCGCTGGGGGCCACCCCGGCGTTTGCGACCCCGGTCAATCTGGTGGACGGGCCCATGGACGACGACGGGGTCGTCACCCTGGGCGAGCTGTTCGACGACGCGGGCCTGGCCTCGGGCGTCCGGGTCGCGACCCGCACCGCGGCCACGGTGGTGCTCGACGCAGCGCAGGTGCAGACGATCGCGCGGCGCAACGGGCTGGAGTGGGCCAATCCGACGGGAATCCGTCGCATCATCGTGCGGTCCGGCCCGGCGGGCGGCGTGGCGGCCCTGACCCCGGCAGCCCAGGTGCGCGGCGCAGCCACGGTCGAGGTCCTGACCTATGCTCGCAGCATCGCGGCGGGCGAGACGATCCAGCCGGAAGATGTCGTCTGGACCACCGTCCAGGCCCATCAGGCCGGAGCCGGCGGCCCGGATGACGCCGAGGACGTGATCGGCCTGTCGGCCCGCAGGCCGCTTCGGGCCGGCACGGCGGTCCGGAGCGCGGACCTGACCCGGCCGCAGGTCATCGCCCGCGGCGACATGATCGATGTCGTCTACGAGAACAACGGCGTGAGCCTGACCCTGCGTTGCAGGGCCCTGGAGGCCGCGACTATGGGCGAGGCCTTCCGCGTCCAGAACGTCGAATCCGGGCGGACCATCGAAGTGGTCGCCATCGAACCCGGCCGGGCGCTCGCCGGCCCGGCGGCCCTGGCCGCCCGCACCCGCTAGAGGAAGCTGTCATGCGTAAGTGTCTCGCCCTGATCCCGCTGATGCTGCTGGGCGCCTGCTCGACGGTCGAGGAGGCCGTGATGGGGCCGGAGCTGTCGGACATGGGCTATCCGGCGGCCCTGGTGCCGCTTGAGCAGTCCTATTCGCCCTCGCCGCCCCGCCCGGGCTCCGCAGGCTCGCTGTGGCGGGCCGGATCGCGATCCTTCTTCGCCGACCAGCGGGCGCGGGAGGTGGGCGATATCCTGACGATCAACATCAACATCGACGATCGGGCCTCGCTGCAGAACTCAACGGCGCGGGATCGTTCGTCGGAGACCCAGGCCGGGGTCGGCTCGTTCTTCGGTCTGGAAAATGCCCTGGGGGCTCTGTTCCCGGCGGGCTTCGATCCGGACAACATGGTCGAGCTCGAGAGCGGTTCGTCGTCGTCGGGATCGGGGACGATCAACCGGGCGGAGCGCGTGAACCTGACCATCGCGGCGGTGGTCACGGCCGTGCTGCCGAACGGAAACCTGGTGATCCAGGGCCGGCAGGAAGTGCGCACCAACCGCGAGGTTCGCGAGCTCCTGGTCTCGGGCATCGTGCGTCCGATGGACATTTCCTCGCAGAACACCATCGATCACACCCAGATCGCCGAGGCCCGGATTTCCTATGGCGGCCGGGGCGATGTGAGCCGGGTCCAGGGTCCGCCGGCCAGCCAAGCCATCGTGGAGCGCTTCAGCCCGTTCTGAGCCGGTGTGGCGAAAGCGCCATAGTCGCCGGGCGCGTATGGCCAAGGTGAACCCTTGTCACTGAGCCGCGTTTTCCCGCCGAAGGGAGAGCGTCATGCTCAATCGCGCCGCACTGCTTGCCACGATGATCGCCGGAGCCGGCCTGACCGCGGCTGTCCTGCTCGGACAGTCGGGCGCGGTGGCGGCCGAGACCGCCCAGGCGGAGCCGGTGGCGGCCGTCGAGACGGCGGCGGCGGGCTGGCATCTCCTATATGAAGGCGACCGGGCCAAGCTGGCCTATGGGGTGGCGAACTCCGATCAGATCGTGGTCATGATGTCCTGCGCCGCCGGCGACGAGACGGTCGACGTGTTCGGTCTGGCTGCGCCGGAAGCCGATCAGTTCACCCTGACCTCGGCCTCGATGCGGTCGCCGATCGCTGTGGCGCCGACGTTCGATCCGATCAGCGGCTCGATGGCGGTCGAAACCAGCCTGCCGATGGGCGCTGACGCCCTGGAAGGTTTCCGTGAGAGCGGCCGCCTCACCCTGGCCGCCGATACGGGCGAGGCCACGGCGGTCCATGCCGATGCGGACGAGTTGGCTTCGGTTCGGGACTTTTTCGATCACTGCGATCGTCGTAGCATCTAGGGACTGACCTCCCCGGGGGCCCGCCATGATCGCAAGCCTCGCCGCCATCGCCCTGGCCGCGCTCGTCCAGTCGGGCGAGGGCTGGGTGTGGACCTTCTATGATAATGACGGCTCTGCGGTGCTGGCCCGCGAGGTGCCGGACACCGAGCGGCTGAGCGCGGTGCTGGAATGCACGCCCGGCTCCGGCGTGGCGCGGGTGACGGTCTATGGCCCGCGGGGCCGGCCGGGCTTCGTGAGCGTGTCTGCCGGCGAGGTTACGGCAGACGCAGAGCGGGTCGAGGCTGACGGGCTGGCGGTGCGCCTGCGGCTGGACCATCCGGTGATGCAGGCCTTCGGCCGTGGCGAGACGCTGACGCTGAGCGCAGGTGACGAGAGCGCCTCGGCCCCGGCGCCGGAGGCGCAATCCTTCAACCGGTTCCGGACCGCCTGCGGAGGCGGGGCGTGAGAGCCCTGGGCGCGGCCGCGCTGGCGCTGGTCGCCGCCGGTTGCGCGTCGGTGGACTCAGATCCGACGCCGATCGAAGTGGTGGCCGTGGAAAGCGCGCCTTCTCCCATCGCGGGGCGGGACTGGCATCTGAGCCGCTACGACGGCGAGTCGAGCCTGGCCTACGGCGTGGCCGAGACCGACGACGTGTCGATCGCCCTGGGCTGCGTAGACGGGTCGGGGCGGGTGGTGCTGTTCCGCGACGCGCCCGACGGCGCGCCGCGCGAGTTTCATCTGGAATCCGGCGGAGACACCGGCCGGTTCTCGGCGGACAGCGAGCCGTCGATGCTGAGCGACGGCCAGATCCTGTCGGCGGAGGTGGCGGCGGACGAGGCGGTCTTCCGGCGGTTCCGGTCGGTCGGTTGGCTGGCCGTCTGGACGGGCGACGAGCGCGAGGCCTATGCGCCGCAGCCGGGATCGGAAGCCAATGCCGAGCGGTTCTTTGCCGCCTGCGGCTAGATGCCGGTCAGTCTGACGCTCCGCTGACGGGGGCGGCATTCGCCGTTTTCCGCAGCTCGAAACAACAGCATCAGGAGCATCACGCGGCCAAGGCCGGCCGTTTCAATTCAAGGGCTTGTCGGGCGCTCAATGAGGCTCAGCGTGATGGTAGCCTCACGAGGAGCGTCACTCGGGTGGCTGGACGATGTGAAAGACCGGCGCCCAGTATCGCTCAGGGCGGATCACCGGGGAAAAGTCGGTCGCGACTTCCAGCGCAAGTCAAGCAGATCAGAGGGTTGACCGATCGTCCACTGGGGACGAAGGCCGCTAGAGCCGCTTCAGGACCCGGTTCACATGGGCCATCTTGCGGCCGGGCTTGATGTCCTTCTTGCCGTAGAAGTGCATGCGCACGTTCGGATCGGCGGCCATCTTTTCCCAGCCCTCGACCTCGGCGCCGAGGAGGTTGGTCATCTCGATCTTCGCATGGGCTCCGGTCGGTCCCAGCGGCCAGCCTGCAACGGCGCGGACATGCTGTTCGAACTGGTCGCAGACGCAGCCGTCCTGGGTCCAGTGGCCGGAGTTGTGCACCCGGGGCGCGATCTCGTTCACCAGCAGCCGGCCGCCGGGCATTTCGAACAGCTCGACCCCAATGACCCCGACATAGTCGAGCCCCTCGAGGATGCGCCGGGCGATGCGGGTGGCCTGGGCCTTGGTCTGGGCCTCGACCCTGGCGGGGGCGACGGTGGTCTTGAGGACGCCGTTGGCGTGGGTGTTCTCCGACAGCGGATAGACGGCGATCGCGCCGTCGCGGCCGCGCGCACAGATGACCGAAAGCTCGCGAACGAAATCGGCCCTGGCCTCAAGGATCGCCGGACGCTCGCCGATGGCGGCCCAGGCGCGGGCGACCTGATTGGCGGCCTTGATCCAGACCTGGCCCTTGCCGTCGTAGCCCTCGCGGCGGGTCTTGAGCAGGACCGGCGCGCCCAGCGAGGCGACGGCGGCCCGCAGGGACGACAGGTCGTCGACGGCGGCGAACGGCGTGGTCGGGACCTTGATGGAATTGAGGAAGGTCTTTTCCTCGACCCGGTCCTGGGCGACGGCGAGGGCCTTGGGCCCGGGCGCGACCTCGGCGCCCACGGAGACGAGAATCTCGACCGAAGAGGCCGGGACGTTCTCGAACTCGAAGGTCACGGCCTGGCAGGTTTTGCCGAGCACCTTGAGCGCCGTTTCGTTGTCATAGGCGGCGACGATCTGGCCCTGAGAGACGCGGCAGGCGGGGCTGTTTTCCTCGGGGTCGAGGATGACGACATTCAGCCCCAGCCGGCTGGCGGCCTGGCTGAGCATGCGGCCGAGCTGTCCGCCGCCGATGATGCCGAGCGTGTCGCCGGGTTTCAGCGGAAGGGTCACTCAGTCCTCGACCGTCTCGGGGATGGAGGCTGTTTGCGCCGCGCGCCAGTCGGCGAGGCGACCGGCCAGTTCCGGGTCAGCGAGGCTCAGGATCTGGGCCGCCATCAGTCCGGCATTCTTGGCGCCGGCCGCGCCCACCGCCAGCGTCCCGACCGGGATTCCGGCCGGCATCTGGACGATGGAGAGCAACGAGTCGAGGCCGTTCTGAAGCTTGGATTCCACGGGCACGCCGAGCACCGGAAGGGTGGTCATGGAGGCGGCCATGCCGGGCAGGTGGGCGGCGCCGCCGGCCCCGGCGATGATGACCTTGAAACCCTCATCGCGGGCGCCGCGGGCGAAGTCGAACAGGCGCTCGGGCGTTCGGTGGGCCGAGACGACCCGGGCCTCGTAGGCGACGCCCAGCGCGTCGAGCATGTCGGCTGCGCCCTTCATCGTCGGCCAGTCCGAACGGCTGCCCATGATGATCGCCACCGGCGGCGTCTGAGACGTCATGCGGAACCCGGCCCCTGGAAAGGGCGCGACCATAGTTAGGGAGCGTTGCGCCCGCAACCGAGGGAGGGCAGCATCGGCGCGATTTCATCGCGGCTGATTCAGCCGCAGGAGCCGATGTGTCCGCAGCCGAAGACCTCAGGGGCGAGATCGAGCGCCTGAAGGCGGAAGCCGAGCACTGGCGCGTCCGCGCCGAGGCGGCCGAAGCCCTGGCCGAGCGCGATGTCCTTACCCCCGCCCTCAACCGGCGGGGCTTCGTGCGCGAGCTGGGCCGGGCGATGGCGTTCTGCAGGCGGCACGGGACCGAGGCGGTGCTTCTGTATCTGGACCTGGACGGTTTCAAGGGGATCAACGACCGGCTGGGACATCAGGCCGGGGACCAGGCCCTGGTCGCCTGCGCGGAGATCCTGAACCGGAACCTGCGCGAGTCGGACGCGGTCGGGAGGCTGGGCGGCGACGAGTTCGCGGTGCTGCTGCTGGGCACGGACGCAGAGGGCGGCAAGCAGAAGGCGGCATCCCTGACAGAGACCCTAAGGGCAGAGGGGTTCGCCTGGCAGGGCGCGGCGCTTCCTATCGAAGGGTCGATCGGGGTGCGGGTCTTCGCCGGCCAGGCCGATCCGGAAGACTGGCTGGCCGAGGCAGACGCGGCGATGTGGGTCAGGAAGAAGGGGCGGTAGCGATGAGCCGAGGCTGGTTCGCCGCACTGATCGCCGCCGGGCTTGCGGCCTGCAATCCCGCGCCGTCGCGCGCCAGCGTCGCGCCTGCCGCCTCGGCCACGGACGCGGATGACCTGTTGGGCAGCACCGTCCTGATCGGCGTGACCTATTACAGCGCCGGCGGCGAGTTCTCTCACCAGACGCAGATGTACGGCGTGGTGGAGCAGGTCGATCCGGAAGGCGTCCTGATCCGCTTGCAGGGGCCTCGCGACGGAGAAGAGTTCTGGCTTCCGCCGGACCTGGAGGCGTTCCAAGCCGCGCCTCCCGGGGACTACCGGCTGCGTTCGACGGGCGAGGTCCTGACCGATCCGGATTTCACGACGACCTGGACGATCGAAATGCCGCCTGACGCGTGAACGTCGGGAATGGTTTCCTGCAGCCTGCGATAGCCGTCGGCGCGATGGAGTCGCGTCGTCTGCCTAGAGCGGCATCTGAAACAGCTGAACGCTGAAGCGGGCGCCGCGGTCGGCGGCCAGATCGCGCAGGGCGGATATCGGCGCCAGCTGGATCAGCGGACAGGCTCCCCTCGTGAAACGCT
>CAMLNT010000085.1 GCA_946481425.1 uncultured Brevundimonas sp. | reverse complement strand
TGGTCACCTCGGCGATGTTGCGGACCTGGCCGGTCAGGTTGTCGGCCATCAGGTTCACGTTTTCCGTCAGGTCTCTCCAGGTCCCGGCGACGCCCTTCACGCGCGCCTGGCCGCCCAACTTGCCCTCCGTGCCGACCTCACGCGCCACGCGCGTCACTTCCGAAGCGAACGACCCCAACTGATCGACCATGGTGTTCACCACCTTGCCGATGCGCAGGAACTCGCCCTTCAGGCGCCGGCCGTCGATCTCGACGGCCATGTGCTGGGACAGGTCGCCCTCGGCCACCGCCCCGATGACGCGCGCCACCTCGGTGGTAGGCTGGACCATGTCGTCGACCAGGGCGTTGACGGCGTCGAGCTTGGCGCTCCAGCCGCCGGCGGCGCCGCGCACCTTGGCCCTGTGGGTGATCTCGCCTTCCTTGCCGACCACGCGGGCCAGGCGGTCGAACTCGTCGGAGATGCTGTCGTTCAGGCCCACGACCTGGTTGAAGAGGTCGGCGATCTCCTGATCGCGCGGATCGCGCGAACGGAGCTTCATGCGCACCGAGAAATCACCGTCGCGCAGCCGCGTCAGGGCTTCGATCAGTCCCTCGCGCAAGACAGCGCAATCGTCCGAATTCACGGTTCCCACCGACATCTCCCCGATACAACCGGCCCCTTGTCCGGAAGGAAGGTGCAACCCTCCTCAAGGCTTCAAACTCGCGAAAGACCACATCGTTCCGCGCCGCGTGAAATCGCGAGTTCACAAGCCTCGCCCGCGATTTGCATCGCGGAGACAATCCCCCTAGACCGGGGCTTCCACACGCCAAGGGGTAGCGCAGTCGGCATGGCCACCGACCACGACATCGAGCAGTTTATCGGCGACAGCTTCACCTCGATCTGGGACCTGGAACTTCTCTCGGTCCTGCTCAGGGAACCGGAACAGCGCCTGGCCAGATCAGAGCTGGTGTCGCGGATGCGGGCGAGCGAGGTGGTCGTGGAACAGGGTATCCGGTCGCTGACCTCGTCGGGCATTGCAACCCTCGACCGTGAGGGCTGGCTGCGATTCCAGCCCGTGAACGACGACGTCGGCGAATGCGCCCGGCTGGCCAGCGCCTTCTATGGCCGCTTTGCCGGCCGAGCACGCCGGATAATCGTGGCGCGTCAATCTCCCGGGCTGGACGCCTTTGCCGACGCCTTCCGGTGGCGAAAGGACTGATGATGACCTCGATCCTCGCGCAGATCG
Source organism: uncultured Brevundimonas sp. (assembly GCA_946481425.1). The sequence continues at coordinate 7,598 of CAMLNT010000085.1, read as the reverse complement.
TCTACCTCGCCTGCTTCGTCGCGAGCACGGTGTGCGCCGGCCTGCTTTGGCGTCAGTTCCGCAGGCGGCCGCAGCCGATCCTGCTCTGGAGCGGCATCTGCTTCGGTCTGCTGGCCGTCTCGAACCTGATCGTGGTGGTGGACCAGCTGGTATTGCCAGCGGCCAATCTACGGGAGCCGCGCCTTTGGCTCACGCTGGGGGCCGTTGCGATCCTTCTTTACGGCTTCATCTGGGAAGCGGAGCGAGACTGAGATGGAGCCGTTTCTCTCCGGCGCGGTGGTGATGGGGTTTTCCGTCGCCAGTCTGCTGTTCCTCTCGTACTGGCGCCGAACGCGCCAGACGCTATTTCTCATGTTCGCGGCCAGCTTCTTCCTGTTGGCCGTCAACTACGCCTGGCTGGCCGTGACTCAGATTCCGGTTGAGGAACGCAGCCCGCTGTTCCTTGTCCGCCTCGCCGCCTTCGCCCTGATTATCGTGGCCATCATCCAGGCCAATCGTCAGAAGCCAAAGTAGAGCCGGAGAGGCGCGGGGCAGAGCGTAGGCCAGACGCAGTCGACGCTCAGGGAACTGATTGTTCCGCGTTCCGGAGGCGTAGGGCCTCCAGCAGCTGATCCAGCGTGACCGCGCGCGCGCGCATCAGAACCAGCAGGTGGTAGACGAGATCGGCGACCTCGGCGGTGAACCCGTCGTCATCGCGCGTGACCGCCGCCAGCGCCGTCTCGACGCCTTCCTCCCCGACCTTCTGCGCGATGCGCGCCACCCCGTCAGCGAGTAGGCGGGCGGTGTAGCTCTCCTCCGGAGTGGCCTTGGCGCGCTCAGCGATGATGGCCTCCAGCCGCGAGAGAAAGCCGACGCCCGGCGCGGTCTCAACGCCGAAGCAACTGGTCGTCAGTTCGTGACACGCAGGACCATTCGGCCGGGCCAGCACCAGCAGGGCGTCGGCGTCGCAGTCGGCGAGCACATGGTCCACGACGAGCCGGTTGCCGGAGGTCTCCCCCTTGCGCCAACGCGCCCCACGGCTGCGGGACCAGAAGGTGACCTCCCCGCTAGCAAGCGTTTCGGCAAGCGCCTCGCGGTTCATCCAGGCCAAAACCAACACCTGGCGCGTCGCGACATCCTGCACGACCGCAGGCAACAGACCATCGACTCCCTTGGCCCATGCCAGACCGTCGATGTCGGCTGCGGTCAGGGGCGCACGGGAACGTTCCATTGGGCAAGCCTTTGCTTCAGGTGAGGGATCGTCAGGGCTCCGGAGTGAAAGACGCTGGCCGCCAGGGCCCCTGAGACGTCCGCCCGGACAAACGCATCCCGGAAATGCTCGGCGGCCCCGGCCCCGCCGGACGCTACCAGCGGAACAGCCAACCGGTCCCGTGCGGCGCGCAGCTGTTCCAGGTCGTAACCCTGGCGCACGCCGTCCTGGTTCATGCAGTTGAGAACGATCTCGCCCGCGCCCCGGCCTTGCGCCTCGTCGATCCAGTCCAGCGTCAGCCGACCGGGATCACGTTGGCGGTCCGGATCGCCAGTGTACTGGCGCACACGCCACTCGCCTTTAATCGACTCGCTGTCGACGCCGACGACCACGCACTGGCTGCCCGCCACCGTGGCGATGTCGTCGATCAGCCCCGGGCGCTCGAGCGCCGGCGAGTTGATCGAAATCTTGTCGGCTCCCGCGGCGAGGCAGGCCACCGCCTGATCGACCGAGCGGATGCCGCCCGCCACGGTGAACGGGATGTCGATCACTCTCGCGATCGCCTCGATCCAGTCGAGCTGCGGCTTCCGCCCGTCCGGACTGGCCGTAATGTCATAGAAGACCAGTTCGTCAGCGCCGTCTGCCGCATACCGGCGCGCCAGCGCGACAGGGTCGCCGACATCCTGGTGGTCCCGAAACCGGACGCCCTTGACCACCCGACCGTCGCGTACATCCAGGCAGGGAATGATCCGCCTAGCCAGCACCGATGGCCTCCTCGAGCGTGAATCGTCCTTCATACAGAGCCCGCCCGACGATCGCGGCGGGGGCGCCGACCGCCCTCAGGGCGGCCAGATCGTCGAGGCTCGAGACTCCGCCTGACGCCTGGAGTGCGTGGTCCGGGTGGCGCGCCAGAATATCTGTCGTGAGATCGAGGTTCGGCCCTTCGAGGGCGCCGTCACGACTGATATCCGTTACAAGCAGGTGTCTGGGCGAGCCGGCTTGTAGACGCTCAATCGCGTCCCAGAGTGACACGCCCGATCCAGCCGTCCATCCGCTGGTCGCCACCATGGGCCCGGCATCCGTCAGCCGCACGTCCAGAGCGATGGTCAGGTGATCGGGTCCGAAGCGCTCCAGCCAGCCGATGACCTCCGCCGGGTCGCGAACCGCCGCGCTCCCGACGACGACCCGTTCGGCGCCGGCATCAAGAAGCCGGGCGACGTCGTCGGCGGTACGCACCCCACCGCCCGCCTGGATCCGCACACCTGACGACCTGGCCAGGCTACCGATGAGGTCATGCTGGACCGGCGTTCCCGCCTGGGCCCCATCGAGATCCACGATGTGGGTCCATTCGGCGCCGGCCGCCTCGAATGCGGCCAGGCGTGCGCCCGGATCGTCGTCGTATCGCGTCACGGCGTCGAAGCGTCCGTGCAGCAAGCGTACGCAAACACCCTGCCTGAGGTCTATCGCCGGCAGGATCAGCATCGCGCGACCAGGAAGTTCGAGAGGATGCGAGCGCCCGTCGGGCCCGAGCGTTCCGGATGGAACTGGCAGCCCCAGACATTGCCCTTTCGCACCATGGCGGAGAAAGCCCGACCGTAGTCCGTGGTCGCGATGGTATTGACGCCGACATCCACGGCATAGCCGTGCACGAAATAGGCGTGGGCTCCGTCTTCAACGCCGTCGAGCAAGGGGTCAGGCTGGTTGCCGACGATCAGCCGGTTCCAGCCCATGTGAGGTGACGGGCGGTCGTGAGACGGCTCGATCCGGGTCACCTGCCCCGGCAACAGGCCCAGCCCGCGGGCGTCGCCTTCCTCGCTGCCATCAAAGAACATTTGCATTCCAAGGCAGACCCCCAGCAGAGGCCGGCTGAACGTCTTCAACACCCGATCGAGCCCCAGCTGCTCCAGACGCTCCATGGCGTGCGCGGCAGCGCCGACACCTGGAAAGACGAGGCGCTCGGCCTCTGCAGCACGGGACGGGTCAGACGTCAGGACGGGACTGGCGCCCAGGCGCTCCAGCGCCCAGACCATGGAGGCCGTGTTGCCGACCCCAATATCAATCACGGCCAGGTTCACAGCACGCCTTTGGTGGACGGCACCGCGCCACCATCCATTCGCACCGCCTGCCGCAGCGCCCGCCCCAGGCCTTTGAATGCAGCCTCGGTCTTGTGGTGATCGTCATCGCCATCCACGCGGACGTGGATTGCGGCGCCCAGTGAGTCGGCCAGGGACCGGAAAACATGCGCTGTGAGGGCCGTCGGATAGTCACCGATCCGGTCTGTCGAGAAGGAGGCTTCGAACCGCGCGAAGGGCCTGCCCGACAGATCCATGCTGACGGTCGCCTGGGCCTCGTCCATAGGCAGGACGAAACCGTAGCGCCCGATCCCGCGTCGGTCGCCCAGAGCCTGCCGAAGCGCTGCGCCGACAGCGAGGGCACAGTCCTCCACGGTATGGTGCGGATCGATCTCGAGGTCACCCTCGCACGCCACCACCAAGGAGATGCCTGCGTGGGCGGCCACCTGGTCCAGCATGTGGTCATAAAAGCCGATGCCGGTGCTGATGCGTCGCGGCTCCGGCCGGTCGAGGTCCACGGCGACGGCGATCCGCGTCTCGCGGGTGTCTCGCGTCACCTCCGCACGACGTGTAGCGGCTGCCGGCGCGGCGACCTCGAAGGCTGCGAGCGCCAGATCATTTTCGGCGGCTGTTCCCACCGTCAGACGCACGCCGCCCGGGGCCGCTTGCGGCCGGAAGCGGGCCCGCACGCCGCACCGCGCAAGCCGCGCCTTCAAGCTCTCGGCGTCCCGCGCTTGCAGAAGGAGGAAGTTGCCGCCGCTCGGTCTCACCGCATCGAGCCACGGCGACCGCGCCAGACCGTCAGCCAGTCGCTGGCGCTCGGCCTTCAGCAGCTTGATGCGCTCCTCGACCAGCCGGCGGCGGGAGGGCGACAGGATCGCCAGGGCCGCCTCGATTGAGGGCCCAGGAAGGGGGTAAGGCGGCAAGGTCCGGGCGGCGACTTCGAGCACATCGGTCGGACCCACCAGGGCGCCTACCCGAGCCGAAGCCGCCCCCCAGGCCTTCGACAGCGTCCGGAGCACGACGAGGTTCTCGCTCCGCGCCGCCTCGCTTGCCAGGCTTTCGACATCCGCGAACTCGACATAGGCCTCGTCGAGCAGGACCAGCACCTCCGGCAGCGCGGCCGCGAGCTCGCGGACGACACCCGGCGCTGTGACGTCGCCCGTGGGATTATTGGGCGAGCAGACGACGACGACCTTGATACGCCCGTCGGACCGGACGGCGTCGACCACTGCCTGAGCGTCTACGGCGAAGTCGGGGGTCAAAGGAACCTCGACCACCCGCGCCCCCTGCACGCTTGCGAAATGGGCATAGGCCGAAAAGGTCGGCGGGCAGACCAACACGCCGTCCACGCCCGGCCGACAATAGGCGCGGATGAGGATGTCAATCGCGTCGTCGCCGCCGCGCGTCACCAGCACGTTCTCGGCCGGCGCTCCGTACAGCGCCGCCAGACGCCTGCGTAGCAAGGCCGGCTGCGGCTCCGGATAACGGTTCAAATCCCTTGCCAGGGGCCCGTCGATCAGCGGCGCAAAAGGGCTCTCGTTGGCGTCGAGGCGCACATCGTCACCCCCGTCTCGCGCGGCGAGATCGAAAGGATGCAGCGCGAGGATTTCGGGCCGCGCCAGGCGCTCTGCAAGGCCGCTCATCGCAGGCGCTCCGCGAGACGTGCTTCTGCCGCCTGGGCGTGGGCCTCCAGCCCCTCGAGCCGTGCGAGCCGGGCCGCCGCCGCTGCCAGTTCGGGCAGGGCTTCGGGCGCGACACGCTGCACCGCAAAGCTTTTCATGAAGGTCGCGGTGGTAACCCCTGAGAAGGTCCGCGCGGCGCCATCGGTCGGCAGGACGTGGCTCGGGCCGGACAGATAGTCGCCAAAGGTCTCTGCGGCGCCGCCGCCGGCGAATACCGTGCCGGCGTGCCGGATCATTCCGATCAGCGCCGCCGGATCCCTTACCTGCAGAGACAGATGTTCGGGACCGTAGCGGTTCGATATGTCGATGGCCTCGTCCAGGTCCTTGGCCAGGATTGTCGCGCCGCTGGACAGCGACCGGCGCGCCACCTCCGCCCGCGGCAGAGCGGCGATGCGGCGTTCCAATGCTTTCGCCGTCGCTTGAGCCAGGGTGGCTGAAGGCGTGACGAGCAGCACCTGGGCATCCTCGTCGTGCTCGGCCTGGCTAAGCAGATCCGCTGCGACGACTTCGGGATCAGCGGCCTCGTCCGCGATGACGAGAAGCTCGCTCGGACCGGCCGGCAAGTCGCGGTCGGGGCCGCCGGGAAGTTCGGAGACCTGGCGCTTGGCTTCGGCCACCCAGGCATTGCCGGGGCCGAAGATCTTGTCGGCGCGCGGCAGACCCGCCCCAAAGGCCAGACCGGCGATGGCCTGGGCTCCACCCACCACCCAGAGCGCGTCCAGACCGGCTTCTCGCGCGGCCAGCACCATCATCGGATGGACCGATCCATCCGGCCCGGGGGGCGTGACCGCCACCCGGTTCGGCACGCCCGCGACCTCGGCCGGAATCGCGAGCATCAGAAGCGTGGAGAACAGGGGGGCGGTCCCGGCCGGGACGTAGAGACCGACGGAGTCCACCGGTCTCCAGACCCTGCGACTGACGACGCCGGGAGATGTTTCGATGTCCGGTCCGTCACTGGGCCGGTCCGCCTTGTGAAAGCGGCGAATGTTTTCGGCCGCGAGCCGCAGGGCCGCGAGATCCTCCGCCGCGACGGCCTGGCGCGCGGCCTCGACCACGGCGTCGGCGATCTCGATACGCCGCAAGGGCGCGCCGTCGAGCTTGACCGCCCAGGCATTCAAGGCGGCAAGGCCGTCCGAGCGAATGTCCTGCACGATGCGGCGGACTCCTTCGCTCACGGCCTCGGACCGAGTCTGCACGGGCCGCGACAGCGTCCGGTCGCGCGTCTCCGCGTCGGCGGTTTTCCAGTCGATCTGTTGCATGGCGACTAGAGCATCATCTTTTCGATGGGCAGGACGAGGATGGCCGAGGCGCCCGCGGTCTTCAGGCGTTCCAGCGTCTCCCAGAAAACGTTCTCCTGGCAGACCGCATGGACGGCGACGGCGTCCTGTTCTCCCGCCAGAGGCGTCACTGTCGGCGCGCCCGCGCCTGGAAGCAGACGCGTGATCTCGGCAAGCGCGCTGCGCGGGGCGTTCAGCATGACGTATTTGGACCCCTGGGCGGCGACGACGCCGGCCAGTCGTTCGGTCAGCACCTCAGCCAGATGTGCATGACGCGCCGGCACCCCCTTGGGCGAACGGACCAGGACGGCCTCGCTGTCGAGCACCGTCTCGCGCGCCTCGAGGCCATTGGCCTCCAGGGTCGCGCCGGTCGACACCAGATCGCAAATGGCCTGGGCCACCCGCAGCCGGGGTGCGACCTCGACGGCGCCGTGGAGTTCCACGATCTCGGCGTCGATCCCCCGATCCCGAAGCCAGCCTCCCAGAACGCCGGGATAGGAGGTCGCGATGCGTTGGCCGGAGAGCCCTTGCGGACCGGTCCATAAGGTTTCGCGGGCTGTTGCGATCTTCAGGGCGCAGCGCCCAAAACCGAGAGGCATGACGACCTCAGGCCGCGGGCCATTGCGGCGCGCCGCATGTTCCTCAAGGACATTCAGCCCGACCACTCCGAGATCACATACACCGTCGGCGACGAAGGTTGTGATGTCGTCGTCGCGCACACGCAGAACGTCGATCGGGTAGTTCTCGATACGGTAGAGCAGGTCGTTGGCGCCGCGGTTGACCCGAAGACCCGCCGAACGGAGCAACTCCAGGCTCCGGTCCGACAATCGTCCGCTCTTCTGAACGGCGATGCGGAGACGATCCTCGACCGGGCTCATTCGCCGCCCCCGGCCATGCGGTCCAGGGCCCGGCGATAGCCGTTGTAGGGCATTTCCTTGAGGAAGCGAGCGACGCGGACCACGGTCGTGGTGCTGGCTCCGGCCCGTTCAGCGATCTGCCGGTAAGACATGTCGCCCTGGTCCAGAAGGCGCGCGACCTCCAGCCGCTCGACGAAAGCGCGCACCTCGGAGGGCGTGCACAGGTCGGCCAGGAGGTCGCGGACCTCGTCAGTTGTCTGGAGCGAGAGGAAGGCCTGCAGCAGGCGGTCCTCGGGAGTATCGTTGGCAGGCTTCATGTGTAGCGCTGTATTACTACGCTGGCACACTTGTCAATGCCTGGCGGCCGGCACGACCACCGAGCGAGGTTGGTTCGGCGGGCGCAAGCGATCGACAACATCTTCACGCTCGTGTGAGGGAATGTTGACAAGACCGTGGGTCCGTGTCCCCATGCCCTCAGAGCGCTGACGACCGTGATCGGCGCCAGGGAGGGAAATCAC
>CAMLNT010000084.1 GCA_946481425.1 uncultured Brevundimonas sp. | reverse complement strand
CGGCCGCGTCGCCGAGGAGCTGATCTTCGGCAAGGACAACATCACCTCCGGCGCCTCATCGGATATCGAACAGGCCACCAAGCTGGCCCGCGCCATGGTAACCCGCTGGGGCTTCTCGGATGTGCTGGGCACCGTAGCCTATGGGGAGAACCAGGAAGAGGTCTTCCTCGGACACTCGGTTGCCCGCAGCCAGAACGTCTCGGAAGAGACGGCCCGGATCATCGACGCCGAGGTCAAGCGCCTGGTCACAGCCGGCTGGGACGAGGCCCGCACGATCCTCAAGCGCAAGAAGAAGGATCACGAGAAGCTGGCTCAGGCGCTGCTGGAGTACGAGACTCTGTCCGGCGATGAGATCGTGGCCCTGCTCAAGGACGGCAAGCTGCCGGACCGCGAGGACACGGGCGAGGTAAGCGTCGGCCCGTCGCTCGCCGTACCGGTCACGCCGGTCTCGGACGGGACCGATGTCGAGGCCCAGCCGACCGTGCATTGACCGTGATCGGGGCGGGCCCTAATCCCGTCCCGTCCGTCGCGAGGTCCTGATGCGCCCCGAAGAGTTCACCCTGCGCTTTGCCAACGTCAGCCGGCTCGAGCCTGGTGGCCTGGCGCACATGGCGCAGCGCGAGCGGCTCTGCCTCTACAGTCTCGTCTACGGCCTGGCGCCGAAGTACGCGCTGGAGATCGGCTCCTACACGGGCGGCTCTGCCATGATCATTTCCGGCGCCCTCGACGATGTGGCGCTCGGCGGCAAGCTGATGTGCGTGGAGCCCTTGGGCGAGATCATCGACCCGGTCGCCCGCGAGACGATCGCCCATCACGGAGTCTTCGTGGAGGGCTATTTCCCGGAAGACCTTCCTGCGACCTTCGACGGCCGGCCGACCAAGGGGCTGTTCGAATTCTGCTACTATGACGCGCTCCACGATGAGGAGTTCGTCGCGCGAACCCTGGCCCAAGTGCCGCAGTTCCTGGCGCCGGGGGCGTTCATCGTCAGCCATGACAGCTATTACGCCCCGCAGGCGCGCGGCATCGAGCGGGCCATTCGCAAGGCCGGGCTGATCGACTGCGGGATGCTGACCCGCGTCGCCAACGATTTGGCCGAACCCGGCGCGCTGTATGGCGGGATGCGCCTGATGAAGAAGCCCGGCGAGCTTCCCCACAACTCCTGAGCCGACGACGCCTCGCATGGAGGTCAAATCGGCTTCATCAGACCTGTTTGTATTTTAAACTTGTCTATGTTAGGACGCCCTTATTCGGAGGGACTTCCCATGACTCATCCTGCCGCTCCCGCGGACCGCCTTCATGGCCTGGACGCCCTGCGCGCCACGGCCCTGCTGCTCGGCGTCGTGCTGCACGCCAGCCTCGCCTTCTTTCCCGAGCAGGCCTGGATCGTCACTGACGATAGCCGCTCCATCGGCGCGGCCTGGCTGTTCTTCGCCATCCACCTGTTTCGGATGACGGCCTTCTTCCTGATCGCGGGCCTGTTCGCCCACATGATGCTGGCGCGCAAAGGCTGGATCGGGTTCGCGCGCGACCGGCTGGTCCGCATCGCGGGGCCGCTGGCGGCCTTCTGGTTTCCGGTGATGGCCGGCATCGTCACCGCCCTGGTCTGGAATGCGCATATCCAGGGCTGGGTGACGCCGGGCGCCGAGCCGCCCCCGCCGCCCACCTATGACTGGACCAACTTTCCTCTGACCCATCTGTGGTTCCTGTGGGTGCTGCTGATCTTCTACGTCGTCGCCCTGATCCTGCGGGCGCCCGCCGTCCTGCTCGACCGGACCGGCGCCTGGGGTCGCGTGGTCGACCGGGTGACCGGTCTACTCATCGGACCGTGGACGCCTTTCGTCCTCGCCGCGCCACTGGCCTTCGCGATGTGGCGGGATCCAGCCTGGATCGCCTTCTTCGCAGTGCCGACGCCGGATGAGGGGCTGGTTCCCGACACTGCGGCGCTGGTCGGCTTCGGCCTGGCGTTCGGCCTCGGCTTCCTGCTGGATCGGAGACGCGACCTGCTGGCCCGCATCTCGGCCTGGTCGCCCATGTTCCTCGTCGTGGCCGTTGCGGCCGGTGTCTGGTCCTACGTCCTCGCGGGCGGCCCGCGCCTGGAGCCGATGGTCGAACCGACGATGGACAAGCTGCTCGCCGCCGGCGTCACGGCTCTGGCGGTCTACGCCTCTGCCTTCGCAGCCATGGGCCTGTGCCTGCGCCTTCTGTCCGACCGCCATCCGGTCATGCGCTATCTCGCGGACTCGTCCTACTGGGTCTACATCCTTCACCTGCCGCTGGTGATGCTGGCCCAGGTGTGGGTGCAGGACTGGGCCGGACCGTGGTGGCTCAAGCTGGCGGGGGTGTCGCTGGGCGTGCTCGCGGTCTGCCTGCTCACCTATGAGCTGCTGGTTCGACATGGCTTCACCGGACGCTGGCTGAACGGCCGGCGCATCCCGTGGCGCCGTCGCGAACCGGAACCGGCCGCCATGGCCGCCGAATAGCTTGCCAACCCCGCCGCGCTCGTCCACCCGTCGGACGAGCCGGCCCCGGAGAGACCAGCCATGCCCGCCAAGCCCCGACCCCATTCGCCCGAGGACGATCTGGCCTTCATGCGCTCGATCGTTCAGGGCGACGGCCGCCCGTCGATGACGCTCGCTATCTGCTATCTCGCAGGCGGCCTGCTCTACGGGGTGCAGTGCCTCTATCATGTCGGGCAGGTGATCGGCGTGGTGCGCTGGCCGGACTGGGCCAACCTGGCCTTCGTGGTCGGGATCACCGTCGCCTTCCTGTGCGTCTTGACCTGGGCCATCCTGAAGGACCGCAAGGACGGCATGACCAACCGCGGCACCCTGGCCTCGCGCACGCTGAACGCCGCCTTTTCCAGCGCCGGAATGGCCAATGCGGCGGTGGTCATCATCTTCGCCGTCGGCGCAGTGCGCGATCAGGACTTCGCGATCTGGCTCTATTACGCCGCCATCGTCTTCGCGCTTCAGGCCGCCGCCTGGCTGATGGCCTGGACGCTCAGGAAGAAGCTCTGGATGCTGATCACCGCGCTGGGCGGCTGGGCCACGGCGGTGGCGCTGGGCCTGTTGGTGCGCGACCCGGTCCTCTACCTCTATGTCTGCACCGTCGCCCTGTTCCTGTTCTTCGCCCTGCCCGGCTGGATCATGTTCCGCGCCGCGCGCGCGCCGCGGATGGTCTGAGCGTATCCATGGGCCTGTCGGACCTCGGCAAGATCGATGACGTCATCCACGGCCGCATGCGGCTGGGGATCATGGTCTATCTCGCCGATGTCGAAACCGCCGAGTTCACCGAACTCAAGACGGTGCTGGAGGCGACCCAGGGAAATCTGTCGGTTCACCTCAAGAAGCTGGAGGAGGCCGACTATGTCGCGATCGACAAGAGCTTCCGCGACAACAAGCCCCTGACCCAGATCAGCATCACGCCGACTGGCCGGCGCGCCTTCGCCGCCTATCTGGAGGCCATCGGCAACCTGATCGGCGGGCGCGGCTGATGGCCCCCGTCGTCGTAGACCCGAAACGCGTCCACGCCTTCGAAGACGCCGCGGCCTTCGAGTCCTGGCTGTCGCGGAACCACGCCCGTGAGCCCGAGGTCTGGATCCGCATCTACAAGAAGGCCTCGGGCAAGCCGACCATCTCGCCGGACGAGGCCATCGACATCTGCCTGTGCTGGGGCTGGATCGACGCCATCCGCAAGGGCCTGGACGAGGAGAGCTTCCTTCAGCGCTATACGCCGCGCGGCCGAAAGAGCGTCTGGAGCCAGGTCAATGTCGACAAGGTCGCCCGCCTGAAGGCTGAGGGCCGCATGACCCCGCACGGCCTGGCCCACGTCGAGGCCGCCCGGGCGGACGGCCGCTGGGACAAGGCCTATCGCGCCTCGACCGACGAGGTCCCCGCCGATCTGATGGCCGCCATCGACGCCGAGCCCCACGCCCGCGCCATGTTCGACGTCCTGACCGCCCAGAACCGCTTCGCCCTGATCTTCCGCCTCGTCCAGATCAGGACGCAAGCCGGGCGCAACAAGAAGATCGCCGACATCACCGCCATGCTGGCGCGTGGCGAGACCTTCCATCCGCAGAAGGCCCGGCCATGAGGGTGCGGGTCATGGGCATCGTCAATGTCACGCCCGACAGCTTCTCGGACGGCGGCCGCCTCGCCGGGCCGGGCGCGGCCCTCGACCACGCGATGCGGCTGGTCGCGGACGGCGCCGACATCCTCGACATCGGGGGCGAGAGCACCCGCCCCGGCGCCGAGCCGGTCTCGACCGATCAGGAAGTCGAACGGGTTGTCCCCCTGGTCGAAGCGATCCGCGCGCGCTGGGACGGTCCGATCTCGGTCGACACCATGAAACCCGAGGTCGCCCGCGTGGCCGTCGGGGCCGGCGCAACGATCTGGAACGATGTCAGCGGCCTGACCTTCTCCGCCGACAGCCTGGCGACCGCCGCTGACCTGGGTTGCACCCTCGCCCTGATGCACATGAAGGGCGAGCCGCGCACCATGCAGACCGACCCCGTCTATGACGACGTCGTCGCCGAGGTCTCGGGCTGGCTCGCGCAGCAGGCGCAGGCCGCCCTGACTGCCGGCGTAACGCGCGACAGGATCTGGCTCGACCCGGGGATCGGCTTTGGCAAGACCGCCGCCCACAATCTGGCCCTGACCACCCATTTGCAGGCGATCGCGGCCCTCAGCTTTCCCGTCCTCTACGGCGCGAGCCGCAAACGGACCATCCAGACCGTCGACCCTTCGGCGACCGATCCGCTCGACCGCCTGGGCGGCTCGCTCGCCCTGGCGCTCGAGGCCGCCCGGCGCGGCGCGGCTATCGTCCGCGTCCACGACGTGCGCGAGACTGTCCAGGCCCTCAAGGTCCAGGCGGCCCTCGCTGAGGCCGACGCGCCAGGCGTTTAGGCCGACCTCGCGTCGCGCGAACGAATCGCCAGCGTCTCGACGAGCGCATCCGGTATGGGTCTGGTGGGGGAAAAGGTCACGCCGGTCTTGGTGGCCTTGAGATTCGCAGACGCGATGTCGTCCGCGTGGGCGGCGATCGCCTCGGGAGCGACGTAAAGACCGCCCTGTTTGCTGAAGGCCGCATAGCCCGCGATGACGGTCTCGCCGATCCGGTACCCCGGCATTCCGTAGGCGATGATCTCCTCGGCGTCGGGCAGGGTCCGCGCCAGCAGCGCGCGCAGCCGCTTCAGAAGAGGACGCAACGGCTCGGGAGCGGCGGCGATATAGGCGTCGTGGTCTTTCGCCGGGGGCATACGGTGGTCCCCGAGCTAGGCGGCGTTGATCTGCCAGGAGAGGCCGAAGCGGTCCTGCACCCAGGCGAAGCGTCGCGAGAATCCGTAGTTTCCGGCCGGCATGAGAACGTTGCCGCCGTCCGCCCCGAGCGCCCCGGCCAGGGCGTCCACGGCCTCCGCCTCGTCGAGGCTCAGAAAGGTCGAGGTCGAGGGCGTGAAGGTGAAGGCGTGCACCGGCGGCGAGTCATTGGCCATGATCTCCAGCCCGGCGACCGACAGCCGCGCCATGGCGACGGTGCCGTCCGGCTTCTTGTCCAGCGACAGGATGCGCGTGTCCGGCAGGGTCTGCGCATAGAAGGTCAGGGCCTCTTCGCACTGGCCGGTGAACATCAGGAAGGGGGCGGCGGTCGTCATGGCCCGGTCCTTCTGCGGTAGCGGGTGACGGTGAAGTCCGACCACTGGCCGTCGTCGCCCAGGACGCGGCCGGTCATGATGCGCTCATCGTCTGAGATGGTCTGCCAGACGTCCTGGTAGTCGGTCTCTCCGGTCCCGCCGTCCATGCGAGGACCCCGGCTGGTCAGCACCATCCGGTCGCCTTCAGGCGCGCCGTCGTAGATCCAGAGGTCGGGATGCTCGAGATGGATGAAGTCGCCGGTGACCCGACCGCTGGCCGGGTCGAGCGCCAATTGGAACCGATAGCCGTCCGGGCTTTCGATCATGACCCAGGCGCCCTGGCGCGTGACCGTCTCAACCCCCGTCCGCCGATGGTCGGGGTTCGCGGGAACGCTATCGGCTTCCCAGGTCCATTCACCGATCAGGCGATCGAGCCAGTCGGTCATGTCCGGCGTCCCTCCACGACGACGGAGAGGCTGTCCAGGATCAGCGACCATCCCCGGACCGACCTTTCCGCATAGTCCTTCCACTCGGGCGCGAGCCCATGGCTGAGCACGACGTCGCAGCCGTCGCCCGAGGCGGTGAAGGTCACCGTCACCCGTGTGCGATCCTGCGACGCGTCGGTCCAGAAGTCGAAGACGATGCGGTTCGGACGGTCGAGGCTGATGAACTCGCCCCGGTGGTCGACGCGACCGTCCGCGCGGTTCTCCACGATGTGGAAGGCGCCGCCTGTGCGTGGATCGTAGTCCGTCCGTTGCATGACGCCGTCCGGGGTGTGGAACAGCCACTGGCCGACCCGCACCGGATCGACGAAGGCGTCGAACACCCGCTCGGGCGGGTGCCGGAAATGCTTCTCGACGCGAACCTTGGCGGGCGACCTCATCGACCGGCCCAGCCGTCGACATGGGCGTCGGGGTGGCGGTCCTCCACGAAGCGCGGCGCGATCCCGTGTTCCAGCCAGATCTTGGCGCCGGCCAGGACGAGGGCGAAACCGCCGGTCGAATCCAGCGCCTGGGCCACGGGATCGTCTCCGCGGAAGCCGCGATTGACCACCGTGACCCAGGTCTCCTCGCCGCGTGGCTCGAAGGTCCATTCGACCTCGGTGGGGTCGTCCAGATCCCAGTCGATCAGGATGCGCCGCCCTGGCTCGATCGCCTTGACGCGCACATCGGAGCCGGCCCCGTACATCTCCCAGTCCCAGCGCACGACCGCGCCCGCCTCCAACCGTCCCGAACCCTTCGAGAACCAGAAGCGCGATGTCGCCGCCGGGTCGGCGAAGGCATCGAAAACCTCCGCGGCCGGCCGGCGGATCAGCATCCCCGCCGTCGCCTCAGGCGCGCTCATCACCCTCTCCAGTCGTTGCTGTAGGGCCGCCCCTCGTCCGCATCCCCGAGCCGCGCCGCATAGGCGTCGCGCAGCGCGAACCAGCGGCTCCAGTCCCAGGGATGACGCACGCCCCGCGTGGCGTCGTCGAGGCCTTCCATGTGGTGCTGCCACCCGGCCAGGACATTCTTGCGCGCGTCCGCCCAGGTCTGGGGCACCCGATGCCGCAACGACAAGTGCGTCCCGTCGCCTTCTGGCGTCAGGATCCATGAGACGACCGACGCGGGATTGCCGCCAAAGGTGTGATCGAAGCGCGTGATCGGCTCGACCAGGAGGATCTGGTTGGACTGACGCCGCCTCTCGGGCGTATCGGGCATGAAGTCGTTGTCGGGCTGGCGGAAGTGCAGGTCCAGGCGACCGCCCGGTGTGAGGTCGATGTCGGCCTCGGCCAGCCAGCACGCCAGACCTTCCGGCGTCGTCAGGGCGCGCCAGACGCGCTCGGGCGAATGCCTCAGACGGCGCTCGAAGGCGATCTCCCAGCCGCCGTCGTCCAGCGGGCGGAAGGTCCCGGCCTCGGCGCCGAGGCGAACGGGCGTGAGGGTGTCGGTCATTGCGGAAACTCCCGATCGAGATGCGCTTCGAGCGCATCGAGGTGATGGGTCCAGAAGCGGCGATAGCGCTCGAGCCATCGGTCGAGCTCTCGCAGGCGCTGTGGATTCAGGCTGTAGAGACGCCGCGTCGCATCCTTGCGGACGGTCACCAGCCCCGCCTCGCGCAGCACCCTCAGATGGCGGGACACGCCCGGCTGGCTGATGCCCAGAAGCGGGGTGAAGTCGCCCGCCGGGCGCTCGCCCTCGGCCAGCGCGTCAAGAATGCGGCGGCGGCCCGGGTCGGCGAGGGTTTCGAAGACAGCGTCCATGCCATGATTATGCACGGCCTGTTATATAACACAATAGCGATATATTGAGACGCGCTGAGCGGCCCAGCGGCCGTTGCGATGCAAGGAAAGGGTTAGCCGCTCGCCTGGCTGCCAGTCAGAGCGGCCGAAACGGCGTCCATGGCGACATTGAAGACGCCGGTGCCTTCGGCGGCGAACGCCTGAAGCCCACCGATGATGGCGACCGAGATCAGGGCCCCGATGAGGCCGTATTCGATGGCGGTGGCGCCCCGGCGATCTTTCAGGAGCCGGCGGATCAGACGCGTCATTCTCCGCCTCCTTCCATCAGAGCAGGTCGCAGAGGTGCGCGACCAGAGGCAGGTCCGCCGGCGGCATCGGATAGTCCCGCAATCGTTGGGGACGCACCCACGCCAGGGCCGCGTGATGCCGTTGTGTCACCACGCCATCCCATCGACGGCACAACCAGAGTGGCATCAGAAGGTGAAAGGAATCGTAAGGGTGGCTCGCAAAGACGAACGGAGCCAGACAGGCCTCCCTGACCTGGATCCCCAGCTCCTCGTCCAGCTCGCGGATCAGGGCGTCCTCCGGCCGCTCGCCCGGCTCCACCTTGCCGCCCGGAAACTCCCACAGGCCCGCCAACTGCTTGCCCTCGGGCCGCTGCGCGATCAGCACCCGGCCGTCGCTGTCGATCAGGGCTGCGGCGGCGACAAGAACGATGGGGAGGCTCACGACCGATAGTCGCCGTTGATCTCGATGTAGCCCTTGGTCAGGTCGCAGGTCCACACGGCCGAATGGCCCCGCCCGACGCCGACATCGACCGAAATCTCCAGCTCGGGCTTCTTCATGTAGGCCGACATCTTGGCCTCGTCGTAGGTCGGCGAAGGCGCCCCGTCGATGGCGGCCTGATGCGGGCCGAACTTGATCGCCAGGCGGTCGCGATTGACCGGCTCCTCGGTCTTGCCAACGGCCATGACGATGCGGCCCCAGTTAGCGTCCTCGCCGGCGATGGCGGTCTTCACCAGCGGGCTTTCGGCGATCGACTTGGCGATCTTGCGGGC
>CAMLNT010000083.1 GCA_946481425.1 uncultured Brevundimonas sp. | reverse complement strand
GGTTCGGCCGGCCTCGGCGCCCTGGTGCTGTTCGCGGCCTACACGGCGGACCTTCAGCACTTCACCGAAGAGGCCCAGGTCGGGTCGTTCTTCTTCGGTCTGGGTGAGGTCGCGTTCGATCTGTCGAACCCGTACGTCGTGGTGGGCCTTCTGTTCGGCGGCCTGCTGCCGTTCCTGTTCGGAGGCATGTCCATGACGGCGGTCGGCAAGGCCGCAGAATCGGTCGTGGCCGAGGTTCGTCGCCAGTTCCGCGAGAACCCGGGCATCATGACGGGAGAGGTGAAGCCGGAATACGGCCGCGCCGTGGACATCCTGACCCGGTCCGCCATCCGCGAGATGATCGTGCCGTCGCTCCTTCCGGTGCTGGCTCCGATCGTCCTGTTCTTCGTGGTCCTGTGGCTGCCGCAGACGGACAAGGCCGACGCCTTCGCCGCCCTGGGCGCCATGCTGATGGGGGTGATCGTCACGGGCCTGTTCGTCGCGGTCTCCATGACCTCCGGCGGCGGCGCCTGGGACAACGCCAAGAAGATCATCGAGGAGGGCTTCACCGACAAGAACGGCGTCGTCCACCAGAAGGGCTCCGACGCTCACAAGGCGGCGGTGACCGGCGACACGGTCGGCGATCCCTACAAGGACACGGCGGGGCCCGCCGTGAACCCGATGATCAAGATCACCAACATCGTGGCCCTGCTGCTTCTGGCGGTCCTGGCCTCGGGCCGGATCGGCTGATCGAAGTCAAAGCCTGAAAAAGAAGACGCCCCGGAGAGCGATCTCCGGGGCGTTTTTTCATCGGCCGTCAGGCTTCGACCGAGCGCCTTGCGGCCTCATCGGCGCGCTGTAGCGGGTCGGGCAGGGGATCTTCGTCCGCGACAAAGGTGAGAGAGACCGAGTTGATGCAGAAGCGCATGCCGGTCGGCGGCGGACCATCTGGAAAGACATGGCCTTGATGGCTGTCGCAGCGCGCGCAGCGTGTCTCGACCCGGATCATGCCGTGAGAGGTGTCGCGGATTCCGCGCACATGGGCCGGATCGTAGGGCTCGGTGAAGGACGGCCAGCCGGTCCCGCTTTCGAACTTCGTCTTCGCCCGGAACAGCGGAAGGCCGCAGAGGCGGCAGGCGTAGAGCCCCGCTCGCTTCTCGGTGAGCAGGCCGCCGCAAAACGGCGCCTCCGTCCCGTGATTGAGCAGAACCCGCCGCTCTTCGGCGTCGAGGCCGCTTTCAAGCAGAAGCCGGTCCGAAGGCGACGGAGGGGCGAGGTCGAATTGAGAAGGGGCGCTCATAGCCATGAAAATGGCGAGCGCCCCTTCCGGGTTCAAGTTTGCGTCGGGATCAGCCGGCGAACAGGCCCTGGACCCAGGCGCGAACCGCGGCGTCGTCAGCCGGGTTGCCGGTGTAGGTGAGGCCTGCCTCGGGCGTGTGGGGCACGTTGGAGCCCCGCTCGCGACCGAACCAGGTCTTGTGGCCGTAGTTGAGGTAGCCGTGGCCCGAGGGCAGGGCGACGCGAGTCTGCTCGAAGTGAATCGAGTCGGCGCCCGTGGGCGTGCCGGCCAGACGCACGTTCGGCAGGGTCAGCAGCATGTCGACCACGTCGAGGCAGGCGTTGCGGCAGCCGCCGTCGACCAGCACGATAACGTTGCCGCGCATGGCGTTGGTCGCTTCAGCCGGGGCTGGCGGCGCCGCCGGCTCGCCCGTGGCGGGCTCTTCGCCTTCAGCGGTAGCACCCTCGACGGCCGCGGCCTCGATGGCCGGGATCGGCGGGGCGATGGTTTCGGTGAAGGTCTGCTGGCCGGCGGCGGCCGCTTCGTCGAAGCGGGCGATCAGGGCCTCCATCTGGCGGATCGCGCCCGGATAGTTGCCGGCGAACATCGGATCGCCCTGCATCCGGCCAAGCACTTCGGCGAAATAGGCGCGGTTGTCCGGCGACACGCGGTAGACGATCTGGCCCGAAATGTTCTGCTGGGCGACGCGGTAATCGACACCCCACAGGCGGTTGGCGAGGCTGTAACCGAGACCGGCCGAGCCGGCGCGGGCGCCGCGCAGGTCGATCACGACGTTTCCGCCCTGGATCGCTGCGAGCTGGGCGTCAATCTGCGCCAGGAAGGCCTCGGAGGTCGCGTTCTGGGTCAGGTCGTGAAGGTGGATCCAGTGGCCGCCGCTGAAGGGCTCCAGGGCCACGGCGGTCTGCGGCACGTACAGGGTCGAAGTGTAGGCGGCGCGGCGCTGATCTTCGGGTGCGAAGACCGCGGTCATGCGATAGTCGCGGCCGCGACGGCCGCCGGTTGTGAAGTTGCACTCGCCCGGCAGGCCGCCGACGAAGGGGTTGCCGCGGTCCCAGAACAGGAACGGCGCGGTCTGCTCGCGATCCCCCGGCTGATCGAGATTGCCTTCCCAGCCGTCGAGGCGACGGCGTGCGAAGTCTTCGGCCGCGACATCGTCGCACGACTGCAGGCGGGCACCGACCGGCGGCAGGCCATTCACGCCCGGCTGAACCCAAGTGACGACATAGCCGCCGTCACGCCAGCCCGTGGTGAACTGGTTCCACACCTGGCCATCCCACAGCGGAGGCTGCTGCCAGTTGGGGTCGAAGGTGATGTTGGTGTCACCCAGGCTGTTGGCGAACTCGCGCAGGGTGAAGGCGTAGTCCTGCGCATCGCGGACGGCGCCAGCGCGCTGCTGGGCGGCGGTGAGACCCGCTGCCAGGCGGGTGCGGAAGCCGGCTTCATCGCCACCGGTCACCAGCGCGGGATGGTTGTCACGAATCTCGTCATGCAGCGCCTGCACGTCCTGTTGCGCGGCGGCGCGCCAGTCCTGTGCGGCGGCGGCGGTTACGGCCAGCAGGCTCACGGAAGCGGCGAGGGCAAGGGTCTTCATAGGCGTGGGTCCTTTCAGGACGAACGTCACGGGGAGCTGAGGTCCCGGGGGTTAAAGCCGATTGAGCGCCAGTTTGCCAAGCCCGTACAGGCGGGCTAGGCAACGGCCTTTCGCGATCGTGCGCGAAGGGTCCCTATGTTTTCCAAGATACTGATCGCCAATCGCGGCGAAATCGCGGTCCGCATCATCAAGACCTGCAAGCGGATGGGAATCCGCACGGTGCAGGTCTATTCCGACGCGGACGCTGACAGCCTTGCGGTCGAGATGGCCGACGAGACGGTCCATATCGGTCCGGCAGCAGCCGCCGAGAGTTACCTGGTCGCCGATAAGATCATCCAGGCCCTCAAGGACACGGGTGCGGAAGCCGTCCATCCCGGGTTTGGTTTCCTGTCGGAGAATGCGGGCTTCGCGCGACGTCTGCGCGATGAAGGCATCGCCTTCATCGGACCGAACCCCGAGGCCATCGAGGCCATGGGCGACAAGATCACCTCGAAGAAATTCGCCGCCGACGCCGGGGTTTCGACCGTGCCTGGCCACATGGGCCTGATCGAAACGCCGGAAGAGGCCGTCACGATCGCGCGCCAGATCGGCTATCCTGTGATGATCAAGGCGTCGGCCGGCGGCGGCGGCAAGGGCATCCGGGTCGCCCATGGCGATGACGACATGGCCGAGGGATTCGCCGCGGTTAAGGCCGAGGCCAAGGGCGCGTTCGGGGATGATCGTGTCTTCCTCGAAAAGTTCATCGTCAGTCCGCGCCACGTCGAGATTCAGGTGCTCGGCGACAAGCATGGCCACGTCGTCCATCTGTTCGAGCGCGAGTGCTCGATCCAGCGGCGCAACCAGAAAGTCATCGAAGAGGCGCCGAGCCCTCTGCTGGACGAGGAGACCCGGATGGCGATGGGAGCCCAGGCCGTCGCCCTGGCCAGGGCGGTCAACTACGACTCGGCCGGGACGGTCGAGTTCGTGGCCGGGCAGGACAAGAGCTTCTTCTTCCTGGAAATGAACACCCGCATCCAGGTCGAACACCCGGTCACGGAACTGATCACCGGCGTCGATCTCATCGAGCAGATGATCCGCTCGGCCGCGGGTGAGGCGCTGGCTTTCGAGCAGAAAGATCTCAAGATCGAGGGCTGGGCTATCGAGAGCCGCATCTACGCCGAGGACCCCTACCGGGGCTTCCTGCCGTCAATAGGCCGTCTGAGCCGCTACCGGTCGCCGGAGGAAGGCCCGAATGGAGAGGTCGTGATCCGCAACGACTCGGGCGTGCGCGAGGGTGACGAGATCTCGATGTTCTACGACCCCATGATCGCCAAGCTGTGCGTCTGGGGCCCGGATCGGCAGACGGCCATCGAAGGCATGGGCCGGGCGCTTGAGGAGGCGTATCTGGAAGGCTTGGGCCACAATGTGCCGTTCCTCTCGGCCGTGATGGACCAGCCCCGCTTTCGGTCGGGCCAGCTGGCGACCAGCTACATCGCCGATGAGTTTCCCGATGGTTTCCGTGGCCTGGAGCCCGACGGCTTCCAGACCGACCTGATGATCGCATCGGCGGCCATGATGCACGCGTTTGAAAGGGCGCGGACCGACGCGCCCGACCGCTTTGAGTGGACCGTGCTTCTTGCCGGCGAGGCGCACCGGGTCGCGCTGGACCTGACGGGCGAAGGCCTGATCATTCACATGGACGATGGCCGCAGCCTGATGATGACGGATGCCGACTGGCGTCCCGGCCAGCCGCAGTTGTCCGCCATCCTGGATGGCCGGCCTTACACCGCCGAGGTTCGACGCAAGCCTGACGGCTACGACATCCGCCATCGCGCCGCGCGCCAGAGGGTGAGGGTGCTGACGCCGGAGGCGGCGGCCTTCTACGCCCGACTTCCCGAGCGCAAGGCGGCCGACACCGGCAAGCTGATCGTCTCGCCGATGCCGGGGCTGGTCGTTTCGGTAGAAGTCGAGCCCGGCCAGGAGGTCAAGGCGGGTCAGGCCGTGGCCGTCATCGAGGCCATGAAGATGCAGAACATCATCCGCGCCGAGCGCGACGCGACGGTGAAAGCCGTCGGCGCCAAGCCGGGTGACAGCGTGGCGGCCGACGAAGTCCTGATCGAGTTCGCCTAGCGGCGGTAGCGCCGCTCGCCCGCCAAGGCGCCGAGAAGCACGGCCACGACACCCGCAACGATGCCGGCGGTGACCAGCGGCTTGCGACGGGCGAAGTCGACGCCGCGATCGGCGACGTCGCGAAGTTCGACCGGCAGGTCTGCCGCGAGGCGCTCGGCCTGATTGACGGCCCAGCCGTAGCTCTCGACTGCACGGCCGCGAAGCTCATCGGCGCGCCCGCGGACCTGCAGGCCGAGATCGCCCAGGCTGTCGCCGGCGATGCGCTCGGCGGCGCCGCGGGCGCGGGTGACGGCTCCGGAAATGCGATTGTCCATGGAATATCCCTCCGACTTGGTGCTGACGACACGATAGCGCGTGGAGGCCCGGGCCGTTCCGTCAGCGCGTCGGTTCGTCGCGACGGAAGGGCGAATACTCCGACGCCAGCATCAGGGAGTCCTCGGCGACAGCCAGCCGTTCGCGTTCCAGATAGTCGGCCACGGCATTCCGCAGGCCCTGGTGGACGATGTGGTGGGCGGAATGAACTGTGCGGGGCAGGTAGCCGCGCGCCAGCTTGTGCTCACCCTGCGCGCCCGCCTCGACGCGGGACAGGCCGCGTTCGATGGCGAACTGGATCGCCTGATAATAACAGAGTTCGAAATGCAGAAAGGGGCGTGGTTCCAGCGCGCCCCACTGCCGCCCATAAAGGGCGTCGCGGCCGATGAAGTTCAGGGCCCCCGCGATGGGGCGGCCCGCGTCGTAGGCCATGACCAGGGCGATCCGGTCCGCCATTCGCTCGCCGACCAGCGAGAAGAACAAGCGGTTCAGATAGGGCCGGCCCCATTTGCGCGAGCCGGTGTCCATGTAGAAGGCGAAGAAGGCGTCCCACGCGTCTTCGGTCAGATCTCCGCCGGTCAGGACGCAGATGTCGAGGCCCGCCTGGGCCTCGCGGCGTTCGCGCCGGATCGTCTTGCGGCGGCTCGAGGACAGGGCGGCGAGAAAGTCCTCGAAGGAGACGTAGCCGGCGTTGTCCCAGACAAACTGCCGATCCTGGCGGCCGAGGAGGCCCGCGTGGGTCAGGACCGCCTGATCGGCGTCGTCGGCGAAGTTGACATGCAGGGAGGACAGGCCTTCGCGCTCGGTGAGGCCGACCGCGGCTCCGAGCAGGGCCCGCTTGCGCTCTTCGCTTTCCGCCAGAAGGCGCGGGCCGGCTACAGGCGTGAACGGGATCGCTGAAAGGAGCTTGGGATAGTACTGGCCGCCTGCTCGCTGATAGGCGTCGGCCCAGGCGTGGTCGAAGACGTATTCGCCCTGGCTGTGGCCCTTCAGATAGAGGGGCATGACGCCGACGACGTCGCCGCCATTCTCAAGGGTCAGGTGGCGGGGCGCCCAGCCCTGACGAGGCTGGGCGCAGCCGGAGGCTTCGCAGGCCTCAAGGAAATCGTAGCTAAGGAACGGATCGCCGGTCAGCGAGGCGTGGGCGTCCCACGCCTCGCGGCCGATGTCGGCGATGGATCCGTGGATGCGGGCGCTTAGGCTCACCGCACCTCGACGATGGCGTCGACTTCGACGGCGAAGCCGAGCGGAAGCTTGTAGACGCCGACGGCCGAACGGGCGTGACGACCAACGTCGCCGAAGACCTCGACCATCAGATCCGAGCAGCCGTTGATGACCTTGGGGATTTCGATGAAGTCGGGGCCGGCCTGGACGAAGCCGCCGAGTTTTACGATGCGGGTGACGCGGTCCAGATCCCCATCGAGCGCGGCGTTCATCTGGGCGAGGAGGTTGACGCCCGACAGGCGAGCAGCCCGTACGGCTTCATCCATGTCGACATCGACGCCGACGGTGCCCTTCACGCCGCCCGACGCGTCGTTGGACAGCTGGCCGGCGATGTGCAGCAGATTGCCCGAGCGCATGAACGGCACATAGTTGGCGACCGCGGCGGCGGGCGGCGGAAGTTCGATGCCGAGTTCCTTCAGGCGGGCGGCGACGGACATGGGGGCGGCTCCTCTTGATTTGCGGGGCATGTAGCCCTTGAAAACGCCGAGCGGAAGGGTGCGGCGATTTCACCCGGGACCGCGTTGCAAATCCGGGCGACCCCTCCTAGTTTCCGCCCTCCCTTATTCCGGCGCGGGCGGGGGCCCGACGCTCGTCTATTCTTTCCGGAGACTTCATGTCCGCGACCCCGGCTCCTGGCGCTGCCCCTGAAGGCGGCATGGTGGCGATCCTCGTCCAATTCGCCCCGTTCATCATCGTCTTCGTGCTGTTCTACTTCCTGCTGATCCGCCCGCAGCAGCGTCGCGCCAAGGCGCACCAGGCGGCGGTGTCCGGCATCAAGCGCGGCGATACGGTCGTGCTGTCCAACGGCATGATCGGCAAGGTCACGCGCGTCGAAGAGCAGGAAGCCATGGTCGAGATCTCGCAGGGCGTGAACGTCCGCGTCCTGAAGAACATGGTCGCCGAAGTCCGCGGCAAGGGCGAGATCGCCGCCGCCAACGACAAGTCCTGATTGTCTGACAGCGGCCGAGAGGGCCTCTCATGATTCAGCTTTCCCGCTGGAAAGTCATTCTCGTCATCGTCGCGGCGGTGCTGGGCCTGGCCTATGCCGCTCCGAACCTGATGAGCCGCGAACAGCGCGACGCCATGCCCGGCTGGGCGCCGCACAATGCGCTCAATCTAGGTCTCGACCTTCGCGGGGGCTCCTACCTGCTGCTCGAGGTCGATATCGACGAGCTGCGGGTCCAGCGGGTGTCCAACCTGGCCGATGAGGTCAATACGACCCTGAACGCCGCCGGGATCGGGCACCAGATCCCGGTCGAGGGGCAGTACGCCGTCACGGTCGCCATCAACAATCCGGCCCAGCGTGACGAGGCGCGCACGGCGCTTCGCGGGCTGGTGGTGATCGATCCGCAGAACGGTCAGCCGAACCTGACGGTCGACGACGCCCCGAACGGCCGCCTCAGCATCGGTTTCTCCGAGCGCCAGTTCGCCGAAGAATCGTCGCAGGCCGTCCAGCGGTCGATCGAGGTCATCCGGCGCCGCCTCGATGAGACCGGCACCAACGAGATCAACCCGGTCCGCCAGGGCCGTGACCGGATTGTCGTCACCGCGCCCGGCGTCAGTGATCCGGCCGAGATCGAGCGGCTGATCGGCCAGACGGCGCGCCTGACCTTCCATGAGGTCGCGTCGCCTGAGCGCACAGCCGAAGCCATGCAGTCCGGTCGCCCGCCCTACGGCTATATGATGGTCACCGATGACCAGGGGCAGCCGCGCATGCTTCGCGAGCGGCCCTTGCTGACGGGCGACATGCTGACCCGTTCGCAGGTCGCCAGCGACCAGAATAACCAGCCGGCCGTCGGACTCCAGTTCAACGCCGAAGGAGCGCAGATCTTCGGGGACTACACGACCCGCAACGTGGGCAGCGCCTTCGCCATTCTGCTCGACAACCGCGTCGTCTCGGTCGCCACCATCCAGGAGCCCATCCCCGGCGGCACCGGCCAGATTTCCGGCGTCGGCGGCTATGAGCGGGCGGGTGAAATGGTGACGCTGCTGAACGCCGGCGCCCTTCCGGCGCGGCTGAACATCGAGGAACGCCGCGTGGTCGGCGCAGAACTGGGCGCGGACGCCGTCCGTGGCGGCGCCATCGCCACGACCGTCGCCTTCGTCGGCGTGCTGGTGTTCATGATCCTCGCTTACGGCTTCCTGTTCGGCGGCATTTCGGTGCTGGCGCTGCTGGTCAACGGCCTGCTGGTCATCGCGGCCATGTCGCTGATCCAGGCCAGCCTGTCGCTGCCGGGCATCGCCGGTCTGATCCTGACGCTGGCGATGGCGGTGGACGCCAACGTCATCATCTACGAGCGCATGCGCGACGAGGTGCGGGCCGGCAAGTCGGCCATCTCGGCCATGGACGCAGGCTTCTCGCGCGCCTGGGTGACCATTGTCGACGCCAACCTGACCACGCTGATCGCGGCCTGGATCATGTTCTTCTTCGGCGCCGGTCCGGTGAAGGGCTTCGCATGGACCCTGTCCATCGGCGTCATCACCTCGGTGTTCACCGCCGTCCTGATCACCCAGGTCTGCCTGGGCCTGTGGGTTCGCATGACGCGGCCCAAGACCCTGCCGATTGCTTGAGGCCCATCATGAAGTTCTGGCCCCTCATCAAGATCATTCCGATCAAGACGAACTTCAAGTTCGTCAAATACGCCAAACTCATGGCCATCTTCTCGGTCGTGGCGGTCATCGGG
>CAMLNT010000082.1 GCA_946481425.1 uncultured Brevundimonas sp. | reverse complement strand
CGCATGACGCGGCCCAAGACCCTGCCGATCGCTTGAGGTCCATCATGAAGTTCTGGCCCCTCATCAAGATCATCCCGATCAAGACGAACTTCAAATTCGTCAAATACGCCAAGCTCATGGCCATCTTCTCGGTCGTGGCGGTCATCGGGTCGCTATACCTGACCATGACGCCGTTTCGCGGTCCCTGCGGTGGCCTGAACTGCGGCGTCGATTTCACCGGCGGTATCCTGCTCGAAGTCGATACCGGCACGGTCCGCGTCGATGACGAGGTGTCCGCCACGATCCGCTCGGCCCTCAGCACCGAGGGCCGTCAGGACGTTCAGGTCCAGAACTACGGCACACCGTCCGATCCGACCGGCCAGTTCCACGCCATGATCCGCTTCCAGCCACCGGCCGATGTGGCGGGGCCGGCGGCCGTTCAGGACGCCCAGGAAACGATCCGCGGCGCGATCGGCGACGACGTCCAGTTCACGCGCCAGGAAGTGGTCGGGGCGAAGGTTTCGGGTGAGCTCTTCACCGGCGGCCTGATCGCCCTCTTGATCGCGATCGGCCTGATGATGCTCTACATCTGGTTCCGGTTCGAATGGCAGTTCGGCCTGGGCGCCGTGGTGGGCCTGTTCCACGACGTGATCCTGGTCTTCGGCCTGTTCGCCCTGACGCGGATGGAGTTCACCCTGACCGCCGTGGCCTCGGTCCTGACGGTCATCGGCTATTCGATGAACGACACCGTCGTCGTGTTCGACCGGCTCCGCGAGAACCTGCGCAAGTACAAGAAAATGCCCCTGCGCGAGGTGATCGACCTGTCGATCAACGAGACGCTGAGCCGCACGATCATCACCGGCGTCACCGCCCTGATGGCGCTCACCGCCCTGGCGCTGCTGGGTGGCGAGAGCCTCTACGCCTTCTCAGTCGCGCTGATCTTCGGGATCGTCTTCGGCACCTATTCGTCGATCTATGTCGGTGCGCCGATCATCCTCCTTTGGGGCGTCAAGCGTGGCGAGGCCGCCGACGACGACCCCGAGCCAGTCAAGCTGGGCATGGCCTCACGGCCGTAGTCGTCAGACGTATTAGCAAGGCAAGGGCGGGAGTTTCGGCTCCCGCCCTTTTCTGTGGGTCACACCGAAAAGCCCCACGGTCTTTCGGTTTTTGTCCGGCAGGCTTGGCGCTATGGTTCCGGTCGGGATTCGCCTTTGGGCTGGAGGGGCTGAGATGGCCGGACTGCTTTCGAATTTTCGCAACACCCTGGTCGTCAGCTTCCTGCTGGCGATGGTGATGATCTACAGCTTCGGGACCGGTCGTTTCGACGATCCGATCTTCTGGCAGGCCGTACTGCGCTGGGTGCACGTGGTCGCCGGCATCCTGTGGATCGGGCTGCTGTACTATTTCAACTTCGTCCAGATCCGGAAAATGCCGGACATCCCCGCCGAGCTGAAGCCGGCGGTGTCCAAGTACATTGCCCCTGAGGCGCTGTTCTGGTTCCGTTATGCGGCCCTCGTGACCGTGATCGCCGGCCTCATCGTCGCGTATCTGCGCGGCGTCGACTATGCCCACGAGACGCTGTCGCTCGGCCTGGCGGGTGGCTACGCGGAGGGTGACTATGGTTTCACCCTGATGGGCATGGGCATGTGGCTGGGCATCATCATGATGCTGAACGTCTGGGGCTTCATCTGGCCGAACCAGAAGATCGCACTCGGCATTCGCGAGGGCTTTGACGCCGACGCCAAGGCCAAGGCGGCCAAGACCGCCATGCTGTTCAGCCGCACGAACCTGCTGCTGTCGCTGCCGATGCTGGCGGCGATGACCATGTACCAGACCCTGATCGGCTAGGGACGGACGGCGGCGTTGTGACCGACCTCGATGCGCAGGTCCGCGCCGCCGACTTCGACCGCTGGGCGTCCAGCCGCTTCGTGGCCGACCCTTCGGCGCGGGCGGATCTGATCGCGCTCTACGCCTTCGAGGCTGAGTTGATGGCCATCCCGACCCGGGTGACCCAGCCGATGCTGGCCGAGATGAGGTATGCGTGGTGGTCCGAGCACCTTGACGGAGTCTTCGCCGGCGATCCCCGAAAAGGGCATCCCGTGCTGGAGGCCCTCGCGGCCGCGGTGCTGGCCCGCCGACTTGATCGAGCGCCCTTCGACGCCCTGATCGAGGCCCATATCGGGCGGGTGCACGGCGAGCCGCACGATCTGGAAGCCTTCTACGTGGGGCCCATGCAGCAGGCGGTGAGGATTCTGGTTGGGCCCGGACATGAGGGCCTGGCCGTCAATGCAGGGCGAGTGAGGGCGCTGGCGCAGGTCGGCAAGGTGGATGAGGCGCGAGGGCTCCGGCCAGCCGCCAATCGCGAGCTCGCAAGGCTACCCACGCCGGCGTTTCCCGCCGTCGCCCATGCGGCGCTCGTCGACCCTGCCGCGCCCGAACCGGTCAAGCGCCTTCGCCTTGCATGGGCCGTAATCCAGGGGCGAATATGAGCGGCGCTGGGAGGCTGGGACGATGAAGACCATTCGACGCGTGCTCTTGCTGGCGGGTCTGCTCAGCCTTGTGACAGCCTCGGGCGTCACGGCGGACGAGCGGCCCGAGATCCGCTTTGCGCGGGGTGCGATCAGTTCGACGATCTCGGGCGGCGTGGTCCGTGGAGACCGGGACATCTACCCTATCAACGCCCGCGCCGGTCAGACCATGACGGTCTCGATCGAGAGCGCGGAGGACAACGCCGTCTTCCAGATTTTCCCTCCCGGCACCCACTTCATGCGCGATCAGGACGATATCTGGATGTTCCACGGGCAGGCCGTGCGAGGCGCGGCCGGCGACACGCGCGACTGGACAGGCCGGTTGAACAGCGGCGGGCAGTATCTGATCGTCGTGGGCGGCACGCGCGGCAATGCCAGCTACGACCTGCACGTCGAAATCCGATAGGCCCTAGGCGAAGCGCCCGCCGGGCCCTATAGCGGCCCCTCGATGACCCAGCCCGCCGACGTCACCGAAACGATTCGCGCGCGGCTCTTCCCGTTTCCGCTCGAGCACCTGCTGTCCGCCGGCGATCTGCCGCGTCCGGATATCGATGCTCTGCTGGACCTGGCGGAGGCCTTTTTTGAGCTGAACAGGCAGCCGCTCAAGAAGCTGGACCTGCTCAAGGGCCGGACGCTGGTGAACCTGTTCTTCGAGAACTCGACCCGGACGCAGAGCTCTTTCGAACTGGCCGGCAAGCGGCTGGGCGCCGACGTGGTCAACATGAACGCCCGGACCTCGTCGGTCGCCAAGGGTGAGACGCTGATCGACACCGCCGTTACCCTCAACGCCATGGGACCTGACCTGCTGGTCGTTCGGCACCACGGGTCGGGAGCGGCCGATCTACTGGCGCGCAAGGTGGGTTGTTCGGTCGTCAACGCGGGCGATGGACAACACGAACATCCGACCCAGGCGCTGCTGGACATGCTGTCGATCCGGCGGGCCTTCGGACCCGATGTCGGACGGCTGTCGGTCGCGATCTGCGGCGACATCCTGCACAGCCGTGTGGCGCGGTCGAACGTCGCCCTCTTGCAGGCCGTCGGCTGCGAGGTGCGGCTCGTCGGCCCGCCGACCTTGATTCCCGCTGAGGCCGACCGCTGGGGCGCTCGTGTGTTTCATGACATGCGCGAGGGAATCACGGGCGTCGACGTGGTGATGATGCTGCGGCTCCAGCTCGAGCGCATGAACGGCGCTTTCGTGCCGTCGACTCGCGAATACTTCCATTTCTGGGGCCTGGACGCGGACAAGCTGAAACATGCCGCGCCCGGCGTACGGGTCATGCATCCCGGGCCCATGAACCGCGGCGTCGAGATCGATTCCGGCGTCGCGGACGACCTGGAGGTGTCGCTGATCCAGGATCAGGTCGAGGCGGGGGTCGCGATGCGGATGGCCGTGCTGGCGTCCCTGGCCGAGCGCATGGGAGAGGCCGGATGAGCGCCGACCGTCTCGCCTTCGTCAACGCGCGTCTGGTTGATCCGGAAAGCGGCTACGACGGGCCGGGCTGCCTGCTTACGGGCGACGGGCTGATCCAGGATGTGCAGCACCGGGCAAGTTTCGCGGGGCGGATAGAAGATGCCCGGGTGATCGATTGCGAGGGCGCGGTCCTGGCGCCGGGGCTGATCGACATGCGGGTGAAGACCGGAGAGCCCGGCGCTGAAACGCGTGAGACGCTGAGGTCCGCGACGGATGCAGCGGCGGCCGGCGGTGTCACCACTATCGTTCTGCAGCCAGACACCGAGCCGGCGGTCGACGAGCCGGCGCTTGTCGACTTCCTGACCCGCCGGGGCCGCGATCTGGGGTCGGTCCATGTGTTGGCGGCGGGCGCGCTCACACGCGGTCTGCGCGGGGAGGAACTGGCGGAGATCGGCCTCATGGCCGAGGCGGGCGCCGCCTATTTCACCGACGCCGATCATGTCATCGCCGACAGTCGTGTCATGCGCCGGATCATGTCCTATGCGACGACCTTCAACGCCCTCATCGCCCATCGGCCTGCGGACCCCTGGCTGAGCCGGGGGGCGGCGGCGACAGAGGGCGAACTGGCCGGACGTATGGGTCTGCCTTCAGCGCCAGCGGTGGCCGAACGAATCATGCTGGAGCGCGACCTCGCGCTCGCCGAACTGACCGGCGCGCGCCTGCTCGTGGATCAGATCACCACCGGCGACGCACTTGACGCCTTGGCGCGCGGCCGCGCGCGTGGCCTCGACGTCTCCGCCAGCGTCTCGATCAACCATCTCAGCTTCAACGAGATCGACATCGGCGACTACCGGACCTTCTTCCGGCTCGATCCGCCGCTACGGCCCGAGGCGGACCGGCTGGCGCTGATCGAGGCCGTCCGGGACGGATTGATCGACGCCATCGTATCTGCGCACACGCCGGCGCCGGCCGAGGGCAAGCGCCTCCCGTTCGCCGAGGCGGCTCCGGGAGCTGTCGGCCTGGAAACCCTTCTTCCCGCCGCCTTGAACCTGCACCACGAGCATGGCGTCGACCTGATCGAAGTCTTGCGCCCGTTGACGCTTGGCCCGGCGCAATTGCTCGGTTCTGACGCTGGCCGGCTGACGGCGGGCGCGCCAGCCGACCTCGTCGTTTTCGACCTGGATGCGCCGGTTCTGATCGAGGCGGAGCGGCTGGTTTCCCGTTCCAAGAACTCGCCCTTCGATGGGCGGCGCCTTCAAGGGCGTGTCCAGATGACGGTGGCGGACGGTCGCGTGGTCTGGCGCGCCGAGGCGTGATTGCAAGCTGAGATTGTATCTGGATTGTCGGGCCTTCTTGAGGCTTGATATGGATTGCGCCTGGGGAGGGCCTGCATGAACGATCTCGCGACAGCCGCGATGGGGACGATGGGCCTGGTGGCGGCGGCGGCCTATCTGTTGGGTTCGATCCCTTTCGGCGTGATCGTCACACGCCTCGGCGGCGCGGGCGATGTGCGTAGCATCGGCTCCGGCAATATCGGCGCGACGAACGTGCTTAGGACGGGTCGCAAGGACCTGGCGCTGGCGACCCTCTTGCTGGACGCCGGCAAGGGGGCGGTCGCCGTCTTCATCGCGCGCTGGCTGTTCGACAACGACGCCCTGACCGCTATCGCTGGCGGCATGGCCTTCATCGGTCATCTCTTCCCGATCTGGCTGAGGTTCAAAGGCGGGAAGGGTGTGGCGACCTTCTTCGGCGTGTTGCTGGCGGCGGCCTGGCCCGTCGGCATCGCTGCAGGGGCCTGCTGGCTCGTGGTATTCTTCGTCACCCGGATTTCGTCCTTGTCGGCTCTGATCGCAGCGGTCCTGGCTGTCGTCGCGGCCTGGGTTCTCGGGCAGCCGGCGCCGTTCATCGTGCTCAGCGCCGTCATGGCGGCGCTGATCTTTGTCCGCCATCACGAGAACATCGGGCGGCTGCTGAAGGGGCAGGAGCCCCGGTTCGGCTCCAAGGCGTGACAGGACCGCTGCCCGATGCCGAACGGATCGCGCGGCTGAGGCTGGCGCGTACCGACCGCATCGGACCAGTGTCCTTCCTCGAACTTCTGCGCCGCGAGGGGTCTGCGGCCGTGGCGCTCGAACGTTTGCCGGAACTCGTGCGCCGCGGCGGCGGATCATCCGTCAGGATCCCCGATATCGCTGACATCGATGATGAACTGGCGCGGGGCCACCAGATCGATGCCCGACTGATCGTGTTTGGAGACGACGCCTATCCGAGGGCCTTGGCGGCGCTGGACGCCCCGCCACCCGTGCTGTGGGCGCGCGGTCGGCAGGATCTGCTCGACAGGGAGTGCCTCGCGATCGTAGGGGCGCGCACGGCCTCCGCCGCCGGCCAGCGCTTCGCGCAGGGTCTTGCGCTCCAGGCAGGGCAGGCGGGCTATGTCGTCGTGTCCGGCATGGCGCGCGGTGTGGACGCTGCCGCCCATGAAGGGGCCTTGGAAGCCGGCACCGTTGCAGTGTTGGGCGGCGGCGTGGACGACGTCTATCCGCTGGAGAACCGCGGACTTTACCAGCGGCTGATCGTCGAAGGCTGCGTGGTGTCCGAGAGCGCGGTAGGACACCGGGCTCAGGCGCGGGACTTCCCGCGGCGAAACCGCATCATCGCCGGCCTGTCGCGAGCCGTAGTCGTCGTCGAGGCTGAAATCCGGTCTGGCTCGTTGATTACCGCGCGTCTGGCCGCGGAACAGGGGCGGGAGGTGCTGGCTGTACCCGGCTCGCCGCTCGATCCGCGGTGCCAAGGAAGCAATGACCTGATCCGGCAGGGCGCGGCGCTGTGCGAAGGTATCGCGGATGTCGAGCGCGCTCTGGAGGGGCGGGGCTCCCTGTTCGAGCCCGCCGATCGGTACGAGCCGCCGGTCGCTGACGATGTGGCGCCCGAGGTGCTTTCGGAAGCGATCGTCGCATTGCTGGGGCCGACGCCGGTGGCGCGGGATGAGGTTATCCGCCGGTCGGGAGGCTCGGCGGGCGCCGTCATGGGCGCGCTGCTTGAACTCAGCCTCGCCGGTCGGGTCCAGCTCGACGCCGACGGATCCGTCTGCCGGCTGGACTAGGCTTTCAGCGAAGACCGCTCTGCGAAGGTAGCGGCGAGGTCCAGCACGAGCGCCAGCTGAGTGTCGCCAGCGGATCTCGCTAGCTGTGCCAGTTCATCCGACATGGTGGAGATGTAGTCGAGTACCGGATCGGGCTCTTGCAGGGGGACAGGTGATTTCAATGCCGACATCAGAAAATCGCGTCCAGGTTGTATTGTGGTTTACCAACTTCGCCTGAGGCGCGCAACGGGCGTGAAACACAACGTTCCGGGAGCCGCCCAAACCCCTTTGTTGACAGGGAACCGGCGCGCCCCCACTTTCCCGCTCCAAATTTCAGGGGCGAAACCCTTTTCCGCATGAACGTCGTCGTCGTCGAGAGCCCGGCCAAGGCCAAGACCATCAATAAATATCTAGGCTCCGACTACACGGTGCTGGCCTCGTACGGTCACATCCGTGACCTGCCGGCCAAGGACGGCTCGGTGAAGCCCGATGAGGACTTCGCCATGGAGTGGGAGGTGGATCCCAAGGCCTCCCGGCGCCTGTCCGAGATCGCCGACGCCCTGAAGTCCGCAGACCGCCTGATCCTCGCCACCGACCCGGATCGCGAAGGCGAGGCCATCAGCTGGCACCTGCTCGAAGCGCTGAACAAGAAACGGGCGCTGAAGGACAAGAGCGTCCAGCGGGTGACGTTCAACGCCATCACCAAGTCGGCCGTGACCGAGGCCATGGCGCAGCCGCGTGACATCGATATGGAGCTGGTCGAGGCCTACCTCGCCCGGCGCGCGCTGGACTATCTGGTGGGCTTCACCCTGTCGCCGGTCCTGTGGCGCAAGCTGCCGGGCGCCCGCTCGGCCGGCCGCGTGCAGTCGGTCGCCCTGCGCCTGATCGTCGACCGCGAGATCGAGATCGAGAAGTTCCGGCCGCAGGAGTATTGGACCGTCGAGGCCGATGTAGCCGCCGAGGGACCGCCGTTTCTGGCGCGCCTTGTCACGCATGAAGGCAAGAAGCTCACCAAGTTCGACCTGAACAACGAAGGCTCGGCGCTGGCCGCCAAGGCGGCCGTCGAGGCCGGGGCCTTCACGGTTCGGTCAGTCGAGAAGAAGCCGGCCAAGCGCACGCCTCCGCCGCCCTTCACGACCTCGACCCTGCAACAGGAGGCGGCCCGCAAGCTCGGCTTCTCGGCCCAACGCACCATGCAGGCGGCCCAAAAGCTCTACGAGGGCGTGGACGGCGAGGGCGGCCTGATCACCTACATGCGGACCGACGGCGTCGACGTGACGCCCGAGGCGCTGACGGAGGCGCGCGAAGTCATCCGTGCGCAGTACGGCGCGGCGTACCTCCCGGAGGAAGCGCGCCGCTACAAGACCAAGCAGAAGAATGCGCAGGAGGCCCACGAGGCCATCCGGCCAACCTCGCTGGCGCGCCGGCCCGAGACGCTGCGGCTCGATGACGACCTGCGTCGGCTCTACGAGCTGATCTGGCGCCGCATGGCCGCCTGTCAGATGGAGGCCGCCCGTGTCGAGCGAACGACCATCGAGATGGAGACCGCCGATGGGCGCACCGGTCTGCGGGCGACCGGCCAGGTGGTGACCTTCGAAGGCTATCTGGCCGTCTATGAAGAGGGCAAGGACGACGCCGACGACGAAGAGGGCGGTCGTCTGCCGGCGGTGCGCGAGGGAGCGACCGCCAAGGTCGACGCCAGCCGGGCCGACCAGCATTTCACGGAACCGCCGCCGCGCTATTCCGAGGCCAGCCTGGTCAAGAAGATGGAGGAGCTCGGCATCGGGCGCCCGTCGACCTACGCCTCTACGCTGACGACCCTGCGCGACCGCGAATACGTGCGTATGGACCGGCAGCGCTTCGTACCCGAAGACAAGGGCCGACTGGTCACGACCTTCCTCGAGCAGTTCTTCAGCCGTTGGGTCGAATACGACTTCACCGCGGCGCTTGAGACCCAGCTCGACGAGGTTTCGGCAGGTGATCTGGACTGGAAGGTGCTGCTGCGCGGCTTCTGGACCGACTTCCATGGGGCGACGCAGGCGGCAGGCGAGCTGAGAACCTCGGTCATCCTCGATCATCTGAACGAGGCCCTGGGGCCGCACATTTTCCCTGAGAAGGCCGACGGCTCGGATCCGCGGCTTTGTCCGCGCTGCAACGAGGGGCGGCTGAGCCTGAAGACAAGCCGGTTCGGCGCCTTCATCGGCTGCTCGAACTATCCGGAGTGCAAGTACACGCGTCCGATTGGCCAGCCGGCCAATGGGGACGGCGAGGGTGAAGCGTCCGGCGACCGCGATCTCGGCGTCGATCCGGCGACCGGCCAGCCGGTCAGCCTCAAGAACGGTCGTTTCGGGTGGTACGTCGAAACGCCGGCGGAAGGCGACAAGCCCAAGCGATCGTCGCTGCCCAAGGGTTGGGCGCCGACCTCGCTGGACCTGGAGCAGGCGCTGCGGCTGCTGAGCCTGCCGCGCGACGTTGGACAGCATCCGGAGGACGGCAAGCCCATACAGGCAGGGCTGGGGCGGTACGGACCGTTCGTGTCTCACGCGGGCACCTACGCCAACCTGGGCGACATCCAGGAAGTCTTCGACATCGGCATCAACCGCGCGGTTGCGCTGCTCGCCGAGAAGCGGGCCGGGCGTCGTGGCGGTGGAGCCGGCACGGCGCTGAAGGACCTGGGCGCCCACCCCGAGAGCGGAGAACCTATCCAGGTCATGCCGGGTCGCTTCGGGCCCTACGTCAAATCGGGCAAGATCAATGCGACCCTGCCCAAGGATCTGGCGCCAGAGGCCCTGACGATGGAGCAGGCCGTGGCCTTGTTGGCCGCCAAGGCCGCCAAGGGCCCGGCGAAGAAGCCGGCCCGCGCCGCCAAGGCCAAGGCGCCCGCCAAGGCTAAGTCAAAGACTGCGGCCAGGCCGAAGGCGACCAAGGCGAAGGCCGCCAAGCCGGCAAAATAGCAGCAGACGGATCAACTACGCCTGTGGACGGTCATGGATCGGCCTTTGCCGATTCACATCTGATTCACCATATCTGGCTCACCGTGCCGCATCGGAG
>CAMLNT010000081.1 GCA_946481425.1 uncultured Brevundimonas sp. | reverse complement strand
CGTCGGCGACATGTCGGGCGACGTCTTCGGCAACGGCATGCTGCTGTCCAAGCAGATCAGGCTCGTGGCCGCCTTCAACCACATGCACATCTTCATTGATCCCGATCCCGACCCGGCCACGAGCTGGGCCGAGCGGGACCGCATGTTCAAGCTGCCGCGCTCGACCTGGGCCGACTATGACGCCTCCAAGATCTCCAAGGGCGGCGGTGTCTTC
This sequence comes from uncultured Brevundimonas sp., assembly GCA_946481425.1. The sequence continues at coordinate 9,931 of CAMLNT010000081.1, read as the reverse complement.
TCGCGCGACGAGAAGTCGATCAGGTTGACCCCCGAGATCAAGGCCGTCCTCGACATCGAAGAGGACGAACTCGCGCCATCCGATCTGATGCGGGCCATCCTCAAATCGAACACCGAGCTCCTCTATCTCGGCGGCATCGGCACCTATGTGCGCTCGCCCAACGAGACCGACCTGCAAGTCGGCGACAAGGCAAACGACGCGATCCGCGTCGAGGCCGGCGAGCTGCGCGTCAAGGTCATCGGCGAGGGCGCGAACCTGGGCCTGACCCAGGCCGGCCGCATCGCCTTCGCCCGCAACGGCGGCCGCATCAACACCGACGCCATCGACAACTCGGCGGGCGTCGACAGCTCGGACCACGAGGTCAACATCAAGATCCTCACCGGCGCCGTTGAGGCGGCCGGCAAGCTGGATCGCGAGAAGCGCAACGTCCTGCTGGCGTCCATGACCGACGAGGTCGCCGCCAAGGTCTTGGCCCACAACTACGATCAGACCCTGGCCGTCTCGCTCCAGGAACGGGCCGCCGTCATCGACCTGGACGCCCACGCCCGTTTCATGGCGCGGCTTGAGCAGGCCGGTAAGCTGGACCGCAAGGTCGAGGGCCTGCCCTCGGCCCTGCAGATGGCCGACCTGGCCCAGAACAACCTTGGACTGACCCGGCCGGAGATCGCGGTCCTGACCGCCTACGCCAAGCTGGAGCTCGACGCCGAGATCGTGGCTTCCAGAGCGCCCGACGATCCGTTCTTCGAAGAGACCCTGGTCCGCTACTTCCCGCATCCGCTGGCGGCCTATGAAGACGAAATGCAGCGCCACCGGCTGCGTCGCGAGATCATCTCGACGGTCCTGTCCAACGAGATCGTCAACATGTGCGGCGCCACCTTCGGCTCGCGCCTGAAGCAGTCGGCCGACTGCGACACCGACGCCCTCGTCACCGCCTTCGAGGCCGCCCGTCGTGTCTTCCGCCTCGATGAGGCCTGGGACGCGGTCTCGGCGCTCGACCTCAAGATCCCGGCGGAGGCGCAACTCGCCCTCTATGCCGAGATCCAGACCGTGCTGCGGCGCCAGACCTTCTGGCTGGCCCGCCGTGCGCGGGGTTCGTCGGGCGGGGTCCAGGCCCTCATCGACGCCTATCGTCCAGCCGCCGATGCGCTGCGCACCCAGGGCGCCACGGTGCTCTCGAGCTTCGGCAAGGACCGCTACGAGGAACGGGCCCAGGGCTTCATCGCCGCCGGTGCGCCGGAAGATCTGGCCCGAGCCGTCGCCATGTTGCGCCCGCTGACGGCGACCAGCGACATCGGCGATCTGGCCACCGGCGCAGGCTGGGAGGCTCCGTCGATGGCGCGCCTCTACCACCAGGTCGGCCTCGCCTTCGGCTTCGACCGCCTGCGTCAGGCCGCCGGTTCACTGGTCACGCGCGATCACTTCGAGCGCCTGGCCGTCCGTCGCCTGATCGAGGATCTGATGAGCGAACAGGCCTCGCTGACGCGCGCGATCTCGGCCAAGGCCACGACCGCCGACGGCGCCGACGAATCCCGTGCCGGCAAGGTCGTCGCCGACTGGATCGGCCCGCGCGCGGCCCAGGTCGAGCAGGTCCGCCGCACGATCGACGAGATCGAGCAGGGCGGACAGGGCTGGAGTTTCGCCAAGCTGACCATCGCCAACGTCGCCCTGCGCGACCTGGCGACCTCGGCCTGACGTCGGGAGGGGCGGAGATGCCGCGCAAGTTCCTCGTCATCGCCGATGACAGTCAGGAATTCGGCGCGGCGCTCCGATATGCCGCCCGGCGCGCCCGCTCGACCGGCGGGCGCGTAGCCCTGCTCAAGGTGCTGCAGCCGTCGACCCACGATTATTTCGCGGGCGTGCGCGAGGAGATTGAGGCGCAGCTGCGTCAGGAGGGCGAGGCCCTGCTGCAGAAGCTCGGGGCCGAGGCGGAGGAGCGCTCGGGCGCGACGCCCGAATTCCTGATCGAGGTCGGGGAAACCCGCGAGGCCATCAAGAAGGTCGTCGCCGCTGATCCCGACATCAAGATCCTGGTCCTGGCCGCCGCCGTTGGCGGTCGCGGCCCCGGCCCGCTCGTCGCGGCCCTGGCCAAGGACGGCGTGGGCTTCTCGGGCCGCAAGCTGCCGGTCACAGTCGTTCCCGGCGACCTCTCCGACGCGGAGATCGAGGACCTGGCTTGAGCCGATCCTGGGAGTTCTGGATCGACCGGGGCGGAACCTTCACCGACGTCGTCGCCCGCGACCCACAAGGCCGGCTGATCGTCTCCAAACTCCTCAGTGAAGACCCCGGCCGCTACGCCGACGCCGCCGCAGAGGCCGTCCGCCGCACCCTCGCCGCCGCCGGTCAGCCCAGTGCGCCCGTGCTGGTCAAGATGGGCACCACCGTCGCCACCAACGCCCTTCTGGAACGCAAGGGCGAGCCCGTTCTGCTCGTCACGACCCAAGGCCTCGGCGATGTCCTGCGCATTGGCTGGCAGAGCCGGCCCGACATCTTCGCTCGTCACATCGTCCTGCCTGACGCCCTGTATGCCGAGGTCGCGGAAGTGTCCGAGCGAATGGCCGCCGACGGCTCAACCGTCACCCCGCTCGACGAACCCGCCGCCCGCTACAAGCTCCAGGCGGCCTTTGATCGGGGGCTTCGCTCCGTGGCCATCGTCTTCGCCCACGGTTGGAAGCACAGCGACCATGAGGCCCGTGTCGCCGTCATCGCCCGCGAGATCGGCTTCGCCCAGATCTCGGTCAGCCACGAGGTCGCGCCCCTCATCCGTATGGTCGGGCGAGGCGATACGACGACACTCGACGCCTATCTGTCGCCGGTCCTGCGCCGCTACGTCGACCAGGCCGCGCGCGAGATGGGGACGGCGGCGCGCCTGCTGTTCATGCAGTCGAACGGCGGCCTGACCGACGCCTGGGCCTTCCGCGGCAAGGACGCGGTCCTGTCCGGTCCGGCTGGCGGGGTCATCGGCATGGCAGCGACCGCCGAGGCGGCCGGCTTTCCCCATGTGATCGGCTTCGACATGGGCGGCACCTCGACCGACGTCTGCCACTATGCCGGATCCTTCGAGCGCTCGACGGAGCGAACGGTCGCGGGCGTGCGCCTGACCGCGCCGATGCTCGACATCCATACGGTCGCGGCAGGCGGCGGCTCCATCTGCCGCTTCGACGGCGAGCGTCTGCGCGTCGGCCCGGAGAGCGCGGGCGCCCTGCCCGGCCCGGCCTGCTACGGTCGCGGCGGTCCGCTGACGGTCACCGACTGCAACCTCCTTCTCGGTCGCATCCGTCCGGACGCGTTTCCGCACGTCTTCGGCCCGAACGGCGACCAGCCGCTGGACGCCGACGCCACCCGCACTGCCTTCGCCGATCTGGCCCGGCGGACGGGACAGTCCGCCGAAGCGCTCGCGGAAGGGTTTCTCGACATCGCCGTCGAACACATGAGCCGCGCCATCCGCCAGATTTCGATCCAGCGCGGCCACGACCTGAACGGCTATGCCCTGGCCTGTTTCGGCGGCGCGGGCGGGCAGCATGCCTGCCGCGTCGCAGATTCCCTGGGCCTCGACACCGTGCTGATTCACCCGATGGCCGGGGTCCTGTCCGCCTATGGCATGGGCCTGGCGGCGTTGCGATCGCTCCGGCGTATGAGCGTCGAGCGGCCCCTCGAAGCGGTGGGAGCCGACCTCGCTGCCCTGACGGACCGCCTGGAGGCCGACGGCCGCGCCGAGGTGGAGGGTCAGGCCATGGCGCTGTCGGCGATCGAGGTTCAGCGCCGCGTGCGTCTGAAATACGTCGGCTCGGATTCCAGCCTGCCCGTTGCTCTTGGAGATGCCGCGAGCATGGTGGAGGCCTTCCACGCGGCGCACCGCAGGCGTTTCGGCTTCGACGCCCGCCAGACGCCCCTGACGGTCGACTCCGTCAGCGTCGAGGTCGTCGGCCACATGACGGCGCACGCTGATGCGACCGCCGCGCCGGCCCCGAGCCACGAAGCCCCCATCGCTCGCTCCGTCCGGGCAGTCTTCGGCCAGGGGGCCGACGTCCCGCTTTACGACCGGGCCGCCCTTTCGCCGGGCGCGACCCTCACCGGCCCCGCCGTCATCACCGAGGCCACCGCAACCACCGTCGTCGAGCCCGGGTGGAACGCCCGCGTCGACGGCCTGCTCAATCTCGTCCTCGAGCGCACCGCCGCCCGCGCAGAGCGCCGCGCCGAAGGAACCGAGGCCGACCCGATCCGCCTGGAGCTCTTCAACAGCCGCTTCATGGCCGTGGCGGAGCGAATGGGTCTGGCGCTGCAAGCCACCGCGCGCTCGGTCAACATCAAGGAGCGGCTCGACTTCTCCTGCGCCCTGTTCGACGCCGAGGGCGGACTGATCGCCAACGCGCCGCACATCCCCGTCCATCTCGGCTCCATGGGCGAGAGCATCCGCACCGTGATCCGATCTCGCGGTGACGCCCGCGACGGCCGCGGCATGAGGCCGGGCGACGCCTATGTCCTGAACGCGCCGTATAACGGCGGGACCCACCTACCGGACATCACGGTCATCCAGCCGATCTTCCTCGACGGCGAGAGCACGCCCGGCTTCTACGTCGCCGCCCGCGGGCACCATGCCGACATCGGGGGGATCACCCCGGGCTCCATGCCGCCGACCAGCCGTACGGTGGAGGAGGAGGGTGTCCTGATCGACGACGCCCTGCTGGTCGACGCCGGCCGCTTCCTCGAGGACGAGACCCGCGCCCTGCTCGCCTCCGGCCCTTGGCCGTCGCGCAATCCGGACCAGAACATCGCCGACCTGAAGGCCCAGGTCGCCGCCTGCGTCCAGGGCGGCGACGAGCTCCGCAGCCTTGTTCGTACCTTCGGCCGCGAGGTCGTCGAGGCCTATATGGGCCATGTCCAGGCCAATGCCGAAGCCGCCGTTCGCCGCGCCATCGGCGTCCTGTCGGACGGCGACTACGCGCTGGAGATGGACGACGGCGCCGTCATCCGGGTGAAGGTCACGGTCGACCAGTCCGACCGCTCCGCTGTCATCGATTTCACCGGGACCAGCGCCCAGCTCTCGACCAACTTCAACGCCCCCTCATCGATTGCGCGCGCGGCTTGCCTCTATGTCTTCCGCACGCTGGTCGATGACGCCATCCCGCTGAACGAAGGGTGCCTCAAGCCCTTGACGCTCATCCTGCCGGAGGGCTCGATGCTCAGGCCCCGCCATCCAGCCGCCGTGGTCGCCGGCAACGTCGAGACCAGCCAGGCCGTGGTCGACGCCCTTTACGGCGCGCTCGGCGTGCTCGCCGCCAGCCAGGGCACGATGAACAACTTCACCTTCGGAGACGACCGCCGCCAGTACTACGAGACGATCGCCGGCGGCTCTGGCGCGGGTCCGGGCTTTGACGGCGCCTCGGCGGTCCAGACCCACATGACCAACTCGCGCCTGACCGATGTCGAGGTGCTTGAGGAACGTTTCCCGGTCCGCGTGGACGAATTCTCCATCCGCCGCGGATCAGGGGGCGATGGCGCCCACAGGGGCGGTGACGGCGTCATCCGCCGCATCCGGTTCCTGGAGCCCATGACGGCGGGGATCCTGTCCAACCGCCGGCGCGTCCCGCCCTTCGGCCAGCAGGGTGGATTACCCGGTCAGACCGGCGTCAACGCCGTCCATCGCGCCGACGGCCGGCTGGAGCCGCTTGGCTCCACCGGTCAGACCGAGATGCAGCCTGGCGACGTCTTCGTCATCGAGACGCCCGGCGGCGGCGGATTTGGCCGCGCGGGGTGAAATTGCGCGCGCGAGACGCTAAGTCCCCGCCATGACTGATCTCTCCGACGTGAACCAGGCCCTCGAACAGGGCGCCCAGGCGCTCAACCTGAACGCCGCCGTCATCGAGCGCGTCAGCCGCATGGCCGGCGACCTCGCCGTCAACCTGGTGGTGGCGGCGCTGATCCTCGTCGCGACCTGGTTCATCGCCATCTGGGCCGGTCGGGTCGTCAGCCGCATGTTGCATCGCGTTCGCCGCGCGAGCCCCGATCCGATGCTCGAAGGGTTCCTGGTCCAGGTCGTGCGGGTCATCGTCTTCGCCGTCGGCTTCGTCGCGGTGCTCCAGCGGCTCGGCGTCCAGACGACCTCGATCATCGCCGTCCTCGGCGCCGCCTCGCTGGCTATCGGTCTGGCGCTCCAGGGCACCCTGTCGAACGTCGCGGCCGGCGTGATGCTGCTGATCCTGCGGCCCTATCGCGTCGGCGACGTCGTTCAGGTCGGCGAGCGCGCCGGCACGGTGAACAAGCTGGACCTCTTCACCACCCGGCTGATCGACGCCAACAACGTCAAGATCACCGTGCCCAACGCCCAGGTCCTCGGCGACGCCATCGTCAACCTGTCCGGCCAGCGCACGCGCCGCATCGAGTTCAACGTCGGTATCGACTATGACAACGATCCCCAGGCCGCCATGACCCTTCTCTGCAAGGTGATGGCTGACCACCCCGCCGTGCTGGAAGAGCCCGCGCCGTGGGCGGGCGTGACGGGCCTGATGGACTCCTCGGTCCAGATCACGCTGCAGGCCTGGGTCAAGTCAGCCGACTGGTGGCAGACCAAGGCGGACCTGCATTTGCTGGCCAAGCAGGCGCTCGACAAGGCCGGGATCGTCATCCCCTATCCGCATCAGGTTCAGGTCAATCGGTCCGCTGCGGCTCCCAAGCGCCTTACTCGGCCGGTCAAGCCCAAGCTGGACGCCGCCCCCAAGGCCGGGGCCGCCGGCAAGGCGACCGCCGCCGGCGCCAGCGAGGAGATCTAGGCCGTGCGCTACGACTTCGGTTCCGACAACACCGCCGGGATGGCCCCCGAGGCGCTTCAGGCCCTCACCGACGCCAACACCGGCTTCGCCCGCGCCTACGGCGCCGACGATGTGGTCGCGCGCTGCGCCGATGTGATCCGCGAGAAGGTCCAGGCCGACGCGGAGGTCCGCTTCGTCTTCTCCGGCACCGCCGCCAACGCCATCGCCCTGTCCATGCTGGCGCGTCCCTATGAGGCGGTCATGGCGCACCAGGCGGCTCACGTCTGCACCGACGAGACGGGAGCGCCCGGATTCTTCGGCCAGGGCGTCGGCCTCATCGGGCTGCCTGGCCATTCCGGCAAGATCGATCCGGTGGCTCTCAAGACGATCCTGGCCGAGCCCGTGGTCGGCCACCGCCAGCCGCCCGCCGCCCTCAGCCTGACGCAGGCCACCGAATACGGCGCCGTCTATACGGCCGAGGAACTCCGCAAGCTGATCGAACCGGTCAAGGAGAAGGGCTGCGGCGTCCACCTGGACGGCGCGAGGCTGGCCAATGCGGTCGCCGCCGGCTTCGACCTCGCCGACATCCCGCGGCTCGGCGTCGACATTCTCGTTTTGGGCGGGGCGAAGGCCGGCGCCCTTTGCTCCGAGGCGCTGGTCATCTTCGACAAGTCCCTGACCCGCCGCCTGGACAACCGGCTGAAACAGGCCGGCCAGACCGCCTCCAAGGCGCGCTTTCTCGCGGCGCCCATGCTGGGCCTGCTGGAGTCGGGCGCCTGGGAGGGTCACGCCGCCCATGCCAACGCTGCGGCCCGGGCTCTGGCCGACGGCATCGCGGCCCGCACACGCTACGTCCTGGCCCATCCGGTCGACGCCAACACCGTCTTCGTGCGCATGCCCGCCTCGCACCACCAGCGCCTGACCGACAAGGGCTGGGCCTGCTACCGGTTCGACGATGGCTCGGTCCGTTTCGTCTGTTCCTGGGCGACCAGCGAGGAAGCGGTGGTGTCACTCGTCGAGGACATGGCGTCGCTTGGATGAAGGCATGTGTCGCCCCGGCACGATTCCTGCCTATCTAGGTCTCATGATCGACGCCCCCATCGTCTCTGAACGGAGCCTCGCCTGATGGCGCGCGGGGGCGGCCGCCGCCGTGCCGATCCGGAGACGCGCGTCATCGACGCCGGGCTGATGGCCGCCCAGGCCAGGCCGCCCCGTACCGTCGACGCCTTCGCCGACCTGATCCGGCTCGTCGCCCGCTCCCGGGCGCCGCAGCTCAAGCTGCGCCTGTTCGCGGCCCTGATCCTGACCGTCGCGGGCAAGGCGCTGGGCGTGCTGGCGCCGCTGGCGCTCGGCGCCGCCGTCAACGAACTGGCCGGCGAGAGCCGGCCGGTGCTTGGGATCAGTCTGAGCTTTGCCGCCTTCGCCATCGGCTGGGCCCTGATCCGGTTCATTTCGTCCGCGGCGCCCCAGGCCCGCGACGCCATCTTCACGGCCGTCTCCGAGGCCACCAAGCGCACGGCCGCGACCGAGGCCTTCGCCCACGCCCTCAGCCTGTCGCTCGACTTCCACCAGACCAAGAAGTCCGGCGCCCTGTCGCGCATCGTCGAGCGCGGCGCCCGGTCGTCCGAATTCCTCCTGCGCATCCTCGCCTTCAACATCGGGCCGACGATGCTGGAGCTGGTGCTGGCCGCCGGCGTGCTGGCCGCCGCCTACGACTGGCGCTTCGCGGCCATCGCCGTCGCGACCATCGCAGTCTATGTCGCCTTCACCCTTTGGGTCTCGGACTGGCGCATCCAGCATCGCCGCGATCTCAATACGGCCGAGGCCGAGGCCGCGGGCCTCGTCGTCGACAGCCTGATCAACTACGAGACCGTGAAATCCTTCGGGGCCGAGCGCCGCGCTACCCTCGGCTATGAAAGCGCCTTGTCCAGCTATGCCGACGCGGCGGTGAAGGCGAACAACTCCCTGGCCATTCTCAACGCCGGCCAGACGCTGGTGATGAACCTGGGCCTGGGCGTCATGGCGCTGATGGCCGGTATGGAGGCCATGGCGGGCCGGATGGGCCCCGGCGATGTCACCGCCTGCGTCCTGATCCTGATCTCACTCTATCAGCCCCTGAATGTGCTCGGCTTCGCTTACCGGGAGATCCGCCAGTCCTTTATCGACATGGAGGCCATGCTCGACCTGACCCGTCAGGCGCCCGACGTGGCCGACGCCCCCGACGCCGTACCGCTCCCGGCGACCCTGCAAGCCGGCGGCGGCGAGGTCGCGTTCGAGGCGGTGTCCTTCCGTCACTCCGCCCGCTCGGCAGGGCTTGAGGACATCGACTTCCGCATCCCGCCCGGCAAGACGACCGCCCTCGTCGGGCCGTCGGGCTCGGGCAAGTCGACCATCGTTAAACTGGCCCTGCGTCTGCTCGACCCGCAGTCCGGCCGGGTCCTGATCGACGGGCTGGACGCCCGCGCGGTCACCCAGGCGTCACTCCGTCAGGCCGTAGCCCTGGTCCCCCAGGACGTCGCCCTGTTCAACGACACCCTGCGCTCCAACATCGGCTTCGCGCGCCCTGAGGCTGACGAGGCCGCCATCTGGGCTGCCGCCGAGGCCGCCGAGCTCGGCGACTTCATCCGCGCCCTGCCCGATGGTCTGGACACCCGCGTCGGCGAGCGCGGCCTCAAGCTCTCGGGCGGCGAGCGCCAGCGCGTCGGCCTCGCCCGCGCGCTACTGGCCGAGCCTCACGTCCTGATCCTTGATGAGGCCACCTCAGCGTTGGACAGCCGCACCGAGGCCGCCATCCAGCAGACCCTGCGCCGCGCCCGGAAAGGGCGCACCACCCTCGTCGTCGCCCACCGCCTCTCCACCATCGCCGACGCTGACGAGATTCTCGTTCTGAAGGCCGGCCGGATCGTCGAGCGCGGCAGCCACGAAGCCCTCGTCGCCAAGGGCGGCGAATACGCAACCCTCTGGAAGAAGCAGACGCGCGGGCGCTAGAGGAACGAATACGGGTCTACGTCCACGTTGAGCCGTACGCTCCCCGGGACCTTCAACTCGGCCAGCCACGCCCGCAGATATGCCTGGATATCCACGTCCCGGTCCGCCCGGACCAGGAACCGCTTGCGCCGCCGCCCCCTGACCAGCGCCAGCGGCGCATCCGCCGGCCCATAGACCTCCACCCGATCCGCCGACGG
>CAMLNT010000080.1 GCA_946481425.1 uncultured Brevundimonas sp. | reverse complement strand
CGGCCAGCGAGCGGATCAGGGCGCGCATCTCGTTGATGCCCATCGGGTCCATGCCGCTGGTCGGCTCGTCGAGGATGATCATGGACGGTGAGCCCAGCAGGGCGGCGGCGACGCCCAGACGCTGGTGCATGCCGACCGAGAAGCCCTTTACCTTGCGGCCGGCGGCCTCGGTCAGGCCGACCCGGGCGAGCAAGCTGTCGATCTCGCGCTCGTCGCCGCCCAGGCCACCGGCGATCGACAGCATCCTGAGCGTGTCGCGGGCGCTCAGGAACGGGTGAAACCGGGGGGTCTCGATCATGGAACCGATGCGGCGGGGCGTGCCGGGCGGCGTCCCCATCACGGTCGCGGATCCGTCCGTCGGGCGGATGAGCCCGAGCCAGATCCGGAACAGGGTCGACTTGCCGGCGCCGTTGGGGCCAAGGACGCCGTAGACGCCGCCTGCGGGGGCCTCCAGCGTCAGGCCGTCGAGGGCGCGGACGTCGCCATAGGTCTTGGTGAGGTTGGTCGCGGTGAGGATCGCCGTCATGCCGAGACCGTCGCCGGGTTTGCGCCGGGCGGCAAGCGGCGGCGGCATTAAACCTTCGTCACGCGATGTCGTGCGCCCGTCGCGTGGTGCGGCTATCAGGGGGCATGGTTCGCTTGCTTCTCGCCGTCCTGTTCCTCGCGCTGACGCCCGCCACCGGCCTGGCTCAGCCAGTGAGGGATCGCGTCGTCATCCTGGTGGGCATCGACGGATTTCGCGCGGACTACCTAGATCGCGGGCTGACGCCCACATTGAGCCGACTGGCGACGGAAGGAGCCGTGGCGGACGGCGGGATGCGGCCGTCGTTCCCGACCGTGACGTTCCCGAACTTCTACACCCTGGCGACAGGGCTTCATCCGGACCACCACGGGCTGGTCTACAACACCATGCGCGATCCCGAGCTGCCGGACCGCACCTTCAGCATGGGCGCCCGCAACGAGGTGATGGACCCGGTCTGGTGGAACGACGGCGAGCCCATCTGGGTGACCGCCGAGCGCGCCGGTGTGAAGACCGCCACCCTGTTCTGGCCGGGTTCCGAGGCGGCGATCCGCGGGCAGAGGCCGACCTACTGGCTGCCGTTCGAGCAGAGCATCACCTCTCGGGCGCGGGTGAACCTGCTGCTGGGCTGGCTGCGACTGCCGCCCGAGGAGCGACCCGGCCTGGCGACCCTCTACTTCGATATCGTTGACACCCAGGGCCACCACTACGGACCCGACTCGGCCGAGGTGAACGCCGCGATCCAGGAGGTCGATGCGGCGCTGGCGGCCTTGCTCGACGGCATGATCCAAATCGGGGTCGAGGCCGACCTGGTGATCGTGGCGGATCACGGCATGGCCCACACATCCGGGGAACGTATGGCCTGGCTCGATGACTGGGTCCCGGCGGAGGCGATCGACGCCTTCACCTATGGCCCGGTGGCTTTCGTGCGCCCTCAGCCGGGGCGTGAGGCTGATCTGGATGCGGCGCTGGGGCGCGACCCGGAGCATATGGATTGCTGGCGGCGCGAGGAACTCCCGGAACGGTTCGCGTACGGAACGCACCCCCGGATCGCCCCGGTCGTATGCCTGGCCGAGCTGGGATGGACCGCGGGCGTGCGCGGACGAACCGATCCGGCGCGCGTCCGACCGGGCAGCCATGGGTTCGACCCGGACCTGACCGAGATGCAGGCGCTGTTCCTGGCCTGGGGGCCGTCGATTATGCCGGGGATGCATCTGGGCGACGTCGACAGCGTCGATGTGCAGCCTTTGCTTGGGCGGTTGCTGGGGATTGCCGTTCCGGCGGGCGACGGTTCGGCTGCCGATACGGAGCCGGCGCTCAGAACCGGGCCCTGAGGCTCTCCTGCACGCCGCGGGCGCTGTGGACCTCGGGGCGGCTCGGCGTTTCGCCGCGGCCCATGATGATCTCGAGGGTGGTCGAGGTGGGCGAGGGGCCCTGGAAGTTCAGGCCGACGCCAACGCCCACGCCGGATGACGAATAGCGGCCGTAGGGGCTGCGGTAGCTGCCGCCGCCGTAGCCGACGCCCACGCTGGGACGGAAGCCGCCGGCGGAGTCGGGCCGGCCGTCGATCATCCGCTGGGTGACCTCGAACCAGTCGTAGCCGTTCTCGACCGTCAGGTCGGCCGCGCGGAGCAGGGCGTAGTCCGCCACCGGGCCGGGGGCTCCGACGCCGGAATAGGTGACCCGCCAGCGGTCGGACTCGATCCGGTACTCCGAATAGCCCTGCGCGCCCTGAGCGGTCCGGGGCCCATAGGGGGCGAGGGTGGCGCAGCCCGTGAGAGCAAGGGCGGCGGCGGCGATGAGGGCGGGCGCTTTCATGCGCGGGACTCCTTGCATGACGACAAAGCGTTGTCGCGGCCCAAGGGGTTCCGTCGGCTCGGCTACAGTTGCAGGCGCGCGCGGACGGCGGCGAAGTCCTCGGGCGCGGGCGCCTCGACCGTCTTGCGGCCTCCCTCGGGGTGCGGGAAGTCGAGCTGCGCCGCGTGCAGCATAAGGCGGGGGACGGCCGCGCCGCCGGCGGTCAGGGCGCCGCCGTAGCGCACGTCACCCAGGATCGGATGGCCGATCGCGGCCAGGTGGACGCGCAGCTGATGCATCCGGCCGGTCAAGGGCTCCAGTTCGACCAAGGCGGCTTCATCGCTGGCCGCCAACGTCCGGTAACGGCTGTGGGACGCCTGGGCGCCGGGGAGATCGTCGGCGCAGACGCGCATGTAGGACTCGCGGCCGATCTCCTCGCGACGCAGCGCGAGGCGGATGTCGCCGACCTTCGGATCCGGCTGGCCACTGACCATCGCAAGATAGGTCTTCTTGAGCTTGCGGTCCTGGACAGCCTTGCCGAGGAAGCCGAGCGCCGGCTTGGTCTTGCCGGCCAGGATGACGCCTGAGGTGTCCCGGTCGAGCCTGTGCACGAGCTCGGGACGCTTGCCGTTCGAGCGGGCGAAGGCCCAGAGCAGATCGTCGAGCGTATGAGCCTGGATGCGCCCGCCCTGACTGGACAGGCCAGCCGGTTTGTCGAGCACCAGGACATGGGAATCCTGGAACAGGACGCGCGAGCGGACGAAGGCCTTTTCGTCGTCGGTCAAAAGAACAGGGGCGCGGGTTTTCACCCGCGCCCCTTAGCTGGCTTTGGCCCTGGCGTCAGCCGCTCAGCGCAGAACGCCGCGCTTCGCCATCATCCCGGCGTAACAGATGAAGAAGACCGCCGCGGCCGTGATGAAGGCGTACATGATCATGCCCTGCTGGCCCATCGAGGAGCCTGCGTCGGACAGGGCGTAGCTGTAGACCAGACTGGCCAAGAGCCCGATCAGGGACACCCAGAAGAGCTGGACCGCCCAACGCGACCGCAGGAGCAGCGCCAGCGAGCCGAGGAAGGCGCCCCATGTCCCGGCGAACCAGGCCGCATAGGTCCATGCGGGCATGGCTTCCATCATGGCCGCCTGATCGGCGGTGACGCCCATCATGTCGAACCACGCGTCGCGATTGAGCATGGTCATCACGAAGTCAGTCGCGCCGAAGGCGTTCCAGAGCAGGCTCAGGACGCCGACGACCCACAGGTGCCAAGGTGGCGACGTCCGTGTGGCGGGGGCGTCCGTCAACGCAGAACCCCCCGGGCCGCCATGCGCCCGGCGTACCACCACAGGAAGGCGGCGATGGCGACAATGACCCAAGGCATGAACTGCATGACGGCCATCTCGGCCGGCAGCTCCGGCATAGGATTGACCAGGCCGTAAATGAGGCTGACGACAGCGCCGACCAGAGAGACGGCGAAAAGCCAGACGGCCCAACGCTTGCGCATCAGCAGCGCCAACGAGCCGAGCACCGCGCCCCAGACACCTGCAATCCAGGGCGCATACATCCAAGTCGGCATGGCGTTGAAATAGGCGATCATCTCCGGCGTCATGCCGGACGCGACGAAGTATTCCTCGCCCTGCGTGGTCGACATGATGAAGTCGTAGGCGCCAAAGCCATTCCAGAGCAGGCTCAGGACGCCTACCACCCAGAAGTGCCAGGGCACGCCGCTCGAAGCGGCCGTCGTGTCGTCGGTCATTGTCCCCTCCCAAGGATCAAACGATCGATGAGGGAACCATGAATTGCGAACTACGGCAACGCTTCAGTTGAGCGAGCGTTCAACGATCTCTTTACGCTGCCTGAGCCTTGACGATCTTGCCCGGGCTGCGGGGCGGCTCGCCCTTGGGCAGGGCGTCGATCAGATCCATGCCGTCGGAAACCTCGCCCCAGACGGTGTACTGGCGGTCGAGGAATCGGGCGTCATCGAAGCAGATGAAGAACTGGCTGTTGGCGCTGTCCGGGTTGGCGGTGCGAGCCATGGAGCAGACGCCGCGGACGTGGGGCTCGGCGGAGAATTCCTGCTTCAGGTTCGGCTTGGAGGATCCCGAGGTGCCGGTGCCGGTCGGGTCGCCGCCCTGAGCCATGAAGCCCGGGATCACACGGTGGAAGACGACGCCGTCGTAAAAGCCTTCATTGGCGAGGGTCGCGATGCGCTCGACGTGGTTCGGCGCCAGGTCCGGACGCAGCCGGATGGTCACGTCGCCCTGCTGGTCGCCGGTGTCGATGGTGAAGGTGAGGGTGCTGAACGCGGTCATGGCGGCTCCTTTTCAGGGGCCGCTAATAGCGATGACCGGCGAAAAGGGAAACCGTCAGAGGGAGGCGAGATGCTCGGCGGTGCGTGCTTCCAGTTCCGTCGCCAGAGTGCGGCCGACAGGGTGATCGTCGGTCTGGATCTTGTCGCGGACCACGGCGCGAATGGCGTCGATGTGGGCGTCCACGAGATAGAGCGGCGCCTGCATGCGGACCTTGTCGTCGATCAGCTTGCAGAGCGACGCGCCGAGCCGGGTGACGATCGGGTACTGGTAGGTCGCCCCGAGCCCCTTGAGGTCGTGGGCGCGCATGTACAGCTGCTCCATCGTCTGGGGCATGACGCCGACGACGCGGATTTCGGTGCGGGCGGCCTCGAGCTTCGACACTTCGTCCTCCAGCCACTGACCGAACTGGCTCGACAGATCCTTGAGCGCGGCCTCGGCGCGCGCGACGGCGGCGGCGTCGATCCCTCCGAACCCGGCGCCGCCAACTTTCAGGCGAAGCGTGTTGGGGGGCTGGATGAATTGGGCGGACTTGGTCACTGGATCAGGCTCCGAAACGGACGCCAACCGTGGCAGGGACCGCTTAAAGAACCCTTAGGCGGAGAATTGTTCGGCCAGAACCCGTTCCTCGTAGGACCGGTCAGCGTCGAACAGCATGGTCAGCGCCAGGTCCCGGCGTTCTGACACCTCGACCCGGGCCACATGACGCACCTCCAGGTCGTCGGCCACCGCCGAGACGGGCCGCTTGTCCGCTTCCAGGACCTCGAAGGTGACGGAGGCGGTCTGGGGGAGCAGGGCGCCGCGCCAGCGGCGGGGACGGAAGGCGCTGATCGGGGTCAGGGCCAGGATGCCGGCGCCCAGCGGGATGACCGGTCCGTGCGCCGAAAGATTGTAGGCGGTCGAGCCGGCGGGGGTCGCCACCATCACTCCGTCGCAGATCAATTCCGGCAGCCGCACGCGTCCATCCACCGCGATGGACAGTTTAGCGCTCTGGCGCGTCTGGCGTAGCAGCGACACCTCGTTGATCGCCAGGCCAAGCTGTTCTTCGCCTGAGAGGGTTACAGCGCGCATGGACAGCGGATGGATCACGGTCGGCGAGGCCGCCTCGATGCGCTCGACCAGCCCGTCTTCCGTGTAGTCGTTCATCAGGAAGCCGACGGAGCCGCGGTTCATCCCGAAGATTGGCTTCTTGATCTCGAGAGCGTCGTGCAGCGTCTCGAGCATGAAACCGTCGCCGCCCAGAGCCACGATGACGTCTGCTTCTTCGGCGGACGCGTCGCCATAGCGTTCGATGAGCGCCCGTCGCGCCGCTTCGGCCTCGGGTCTGTCAGCGGCGGCGAAGGCGAGGCGAAGCGAGGCGGCCATGGCTCAGGCAAGCCCGCTCAGCGCGGAAATGTCAAACAGATCTGGCCTGTTGCCCCGCTTCGACCGCGCGGCGGAACGCGCGCGCCGCCGTGTCGGCGTCCAGATCGAACAGCCGCAGAACCTTGATGTCCAGTCCCGGCCCGAGGGGACGGCCGCCGGAGCGGGCGCGGACCTCGGCGAGCATGGATGGGAAGGCGGCCCGATCGATGCCAACCGAGGCGCAGGCCAGGGCGAGTGGCTCGGCCGTGTCGGCCATGACGGCCTGGCGGACCATGTCGACAGGGTAGCCGCCGAGGACGGCGAGAGCATTTTCGAACAGACTGATGCGGCCTTCGCGAGCGGCGCGGACCAGATAACCGGGGCGCAGCTGGCCGGCGCTATCGAGCTTGGCGATGAGGCGGCGCTCCATCTCGTCGCGTTGCGGGTCGATCTGGGTGGAGGCGCCGGCGGCCGCCGGGGCTTGCGGGTTTGCCGCGGTCTGGACGGCGTCGGCCATGGCGGCCTCAAGCGCCTGGGTATCGATGCGGAAGCGTTCGCCGATCGCCTGACGCAGCGCCTGGCCGACCCACGCATAAAGGTGCTGGGCGAGTTCTTCGGTCAGGCGCGGGTGGCGCGCCAGGGGGGCTCGCAGGCCGGCGATACGACGGGATGTCTCGACCAGACGACGAATGCCGATCTCGGAGATATTGGCCGTCGGATTGCCGGCTAGAGCGGTAAGAACTGCCGGTTCGCTGCGATCGATGATGGCGTCGACGACGGTGGCTCCCACGTTCGGTCGACGCGCGACCTCGATCTGGTGTTCGACGGTTGCCTCAACCAACACGCGGATCAGATCCTGATCGCGCAGGAGGGGGCTCTTGGCGATGATCGGGCGGGCGATCTCGATCTCGTCCAGCGCCAGAATATTGATGAGCGCCGGCGGCGCCCATTCGGCCTGGGCCAGGCGTTCGGACAGCGCCTTCCGGATGTCGCGTTCGACGTCGCGAATGATGGTCAGAAAAATTTCGGAGGCGACGTCGTCGGCCGCACGGCCGGACGCCTCGACCAGATCCGCGAGCCCCATGAGAAGGCGCTGACGATCGTCGGCGGCTCGGCTGCGCGCCAGAGCCACGAGCCGATCCGCAGGCGGCTCAGGAAACCTGTCGTCATAGGCGATGTCGACCGCGGCCAATTCGCTACTCCGGCTAAGCACGGGCCATCCATGCAAGGCACCCATGAAAACATGCTTAACGGGCCGGAAACCTTGACGCCGATCACCTGTGGCGCGACCTTGCCGCGCAAGGCCTCTAAGGGCCACTGGAGGACGCCATGGCGGACGGTGCGGTCGCGGGTCTCAAGGCCCAGGTTTCGGAAGCGGAATGGAAGACGCGCGTCGAGCTGGCGGCGCTCTACCGTCTGGTCGCCCTGCACGGGTGGGACGACATGATCTTCACCCACATTTCGGCGCGCGTTCCGGGGCCGGAGCACCATTTCCTGATCAACCCGTACGGCTGGTATTTCGAGGAGATGACGGCCTCCTCGCTGGTCAAGGTCGATCTGGACGGCAACATCGTCCAGGAGACGAACAACTTCGTGAATCCGGCGGGCTTCACGATCCATTCGGCCGTGCACGCCGCGCGCGAGGACGCCCATTTCGTTATCCATCTGCACACGCAGAACGGAGTGGGGGTGGCGGCCCAGAAGGAAGGGCTGCTGCCGATCAGCCAAAATGCCTGCCTGCTCCAGCATCAGGTCGCCTACCATGGCTACGAGGGCCTGGCGCTGAACCACGACGAACGTGAACGTCTCGTAGCCGATCTTGGCGACAAGCCCCTGATGCTGCTTAGAAACCACGGGACACTGGCGGTTGGTCGGACGGCGGCTGAGGCCTGGATCGGCATCTTTTTCCTGGAACGCGCCTGCGCCCAGCAGGTCGCTGCGCTGTCCGCCGGTCGCGACGGCGTCCTTGTGGCGCCGGACGCGGCCCAGGCCGAGACGAAGGAGCAGGGGCGCGGCATCGGCTTCGTCTCCGGTCTCGCCTGGCCCGGAGCCCTGCGGATGCTGGACCGCAAATCGCCGGGTTACGACGCTTGAGGTTGCTCGCCGTCGCGACGCTTGCGGCGGCCACCCCGACGTCGGCGCTCGCGGGCGCATGGGCGATGGATCAGGGCCGGACCCAGGTCATCGTCAAATACGAGCGCATGCGCGCGACCGAGGGCTTCGATGTCGACGGCCTGCGCCGGCCGCTGCCCGACGAGCGCGCCGATGACACCCTGGCGGTCTTCGCCGAACGTGGACTGACACAGAGTCTGACGCTTCAGGTCAAGGCGGAGTGGCAGAGCGGCCAGGACACCTTCGTCGACTATGAGGGCCGTGGCCCGGTCGAGATCGGCGTGCGCTGGCAGGCGCTGAGGACAGAGCGGTCCGCCGTCAGCCTCTACGCCGGCTATGCCTGGGCCGGAGAGGGCCGCAACGCGGGCTATGCCGCGCCCGGCGCCGGGGACGGCGACTGGGAGGTGCGGGTTCTGGCCGGGCATAGCGGGCGGTTTGGCTGGCTGGGTGGCCGCGACGCCTTCATCGAGGCCCAGGCCGCACGCGTTTTCCGGGAGGGCCTGCCAGACGAGGATCGCGCCGAGTTGACGGTCGGACTGCATTTCGGCGAGCACTGGATGGTGTTGAACCAGACCTACGCCGGCCGCACCGTGGAGGGGCCAGAGGCGATGTGGATCAACTCCGAGTCCTCGCTGGTGCGGCGGTTTGGCGACTGGAGCCTGCAGGCGGGCTGGCGCCAGGCCGTCTCAGGTCGGGGCGAAGTTCCCGCGCAAAGCGGGCCGATCATCGGCATCTGGCGACGGTTCTAGTTCGTATTTCCGTTGAAGCACTGGCGGCTCCCGCTATATCCCGCCGAGCCCCTGTATCCGGAGCGTTTCGTGAATTTCGCCAAGCGTCACTTCTTTCTGGCCGCCGCCCTGGTCCTTGTCGTGCTGATGGTCATGGCCGTGGCGGTGAGGGCGTTGTCCGGCGGCGAGGAAAAGGGTGGGCCGGGCGGCCCGGGTGGTCCGGGTGGCGGACGGGCGCAGACTGTGCAGGTCGTAGCCGTCGCTGAACGCGATTTCGTCAATCAGATCCAGGCGCTGGGCGTGGCCCGCGGGCGACGCAGCCTCGACATCACGTCCGCGACGACCGAACTCATCACGCGGGTGCTGTTCCGGGACGGACAGGCCGTGCGGGCGGGAGCGCCGCTGGTCGAACTTCAGGCGCGCGAGGAAGACGCCGGCATCCTGACGGCCCGGGCCAATCTGGCGCAGGCCCAGCGCGATTACGACCGATGGCGCGAGTTGGCGGATCGCGGCGTGGCGCCCCGGATCCAGGCCGAGCAGGCGGAAAACGCGGTCGAGACGGCGCAGGCGGCGCTTCAGGCGGCTCAGGCACGGCGCGGCGACCGGATGATCCGGGCGCCGTTCTCGGGCGTGGTCGGCCTGTCGACGGTCACGCCGGGCACGCTGGTGAACCCCGGCACCACCATCGCCACCCTGGACGACATCAGCGTGATCCGCGTCGATTTCCCGGTGCCCGAGCGCTACCTGTCGGTTGTCCGGGCCGGCACGCCGATCATCGCGACGGCGGACGCCCTGCCGGGCGAGAGCTTCTCGGGCTCGATCGCTCTCATCGACACGCGGGTGGATCAGACGACGCGGGCCGTGACGGCGCGCGCCGAGTTCCCCAACAGCGGAGGACGGCTGCGCCCCGGCATGTCGATCCGCGTGCGTGTCCAGGAAGGCCAGCGACTGGCGCTCGCCGCACCGGAAGCGGCCGTGATCTTCGAAGGCGACCAGGCTTTCGTCTATCGCGTGGCCGGCGGAGGCGACCAGGCGCAGGCCCAGCGCATCGTCGTCGAGACGGGGTCGGTCGAGGGCGGCTTTATCGAGATCGTGGGCGGTCTGGCCGCCGGTGACCAGATCGTGGCGGGCGGTCTCAACCGTCTGCAGCCGGGAGCGCCGGTGCGGATCGCGGGCGCCGGTGGCGGCCGCGGCCAGGGTCAGGGCGGTCGGGGTACGGGCCAGTGATGCTGTCGGACATCGCTGTCCGTCGCCCGGTTCTCGCGGCGGTCGCCGCCATCGTTCTGGTGGTCCTCGGCGCGGCGGCCTTCTTCCCGCTGCCAGTGCGCGAACTGCCGGACATCGATCCGCCCGTGGTGTCGGTATCGACGTCCTACGGCGGCGCGTCTGCGGAG
>CAMLNT010000079.1 GCA_946481425.1 uncultured Brevundimonas sp. | reverse complement strand
CACATCGTCATGGAGCGCAAGATCGCCGAGCGTGGGCGCTTCCCGGCCATCGACGTGCTGAAATCCATCAGCCGGACCATGCCGGACTGCCAGACGATGGAAGAGCGCGAGTTGAACAAACGCGCCCGCCTGTGCCTGTCGTCCTACGCCAACATGGAAGAGCTGATCCGCATCGGGGCTTATCGCGCCGGTTCGGACCCGATCGTCGACCGGGCCATCGCGCTGAATCCGGCGCTCGAAGGATTCCTTGGCCAGGCCAAGGACGATTACACCCCTCTTAACGAGTCGTTCGCTCGTCTTGAGGCCATACTGAACCAGGGCATGATCCAGGAGACGGCCGGATGACCAAGTGGGCGCAATCTCTCATCCGCATCTCCAACTACGAGGTCGAGACGCTGCAGAAGCGCCTGGCCGAAATCTCGACCCGCCGCGCCACCGCCGAGATGCGCCTCGCCGTGCTCGACGCCGAGCGCGAGATGGAAACCGAGAACGCGCGGGTCTGCGCCTCTTCGGCCACGCTGCTCGAGGCCTATCTGGGCGGCTGGAAGATCAGGAAGGGCGCGGCTCAGTCCGACCTTCATGCCGTCGAACAGGAAGAGCTGGGCGCCCGTGACGCGCTGATGGGCGCCTTCGAGGAGCTCAAGAAGTTCGAGCACGTCGCCGAGGCCACGCGCCTCAGCCAGCTCGTTGCGGCTCAACGCCGCGAGTCGGCCGTGATGGACGAGCAGGCCATCCGCCGCGCCGCCCGGGCCGGATGACCTTCACCCGCAGAGCCGCCCTCGCGGGCGGTTTCGCGCTCGCCGCCTGCGGCGGCGACGGAGTGTCCGCGTCCCAGAAGGGCGCGACCGGACCGGCCAGCCTCGATCCGCTGAAGTCACGCACATCTTTCCCCGTTGGCGTGGCCGCCATGACCGGCCAGCTGGACGACGCCCAGTGGTCGCGGCTCGCCTCCACCCATTTCGGCCGCCTGACGCCCGAGTGGGAGATGAAGATGGAGGCCTTTCTGGGCGAAGGGGACCGGCTCGACTTCTCGCGCGCCGACCGCATCTGCGCCTGGGCCCGCCAGCAGGGCCTTCAGGTCTTCGGACACACGCTGGTCTGGTACGCGCAGGGCGCGCCGCGCTTCGAGCGGCTGAACGGATCGCGCCGGGGCTTCGCCGAGGCCTATCGCACCTACATCCACGACGTCTGCGACCGCTATCGCGGCCAGGTCACCGGGTGGGACGTGGTCAATGAGCCGGTCGAGGACGACAACTCCGGCCGGCTCCGCGAATGCATCTGGAGCCGCAATCTCGGTCAGACCGACTATGTGCGCCTCGCCTTCGAACATGCGCGCGAAGCCGACCCGGACGCCGAGCTGTTCCTCAACGACTACAATCTCGAGACCTATCCGCGGAAACTCGACGGCTTCATGCGGCTGGCCGAGACCCTGCTTGAGGCCGGTGCGCCGCTCACCGGCCTTGGCACCCAGACCCACGTCGACTGCAGCCTGCCCGAGGGCGCCATCCAGCGCACCGTCACCCGCCTGGCCTCGCTGGGCCTCAAGGTCCACGTCTCGGAGATCGATGTCTCCACCGCGACCGGCAATCCCGCGCGCCAGGGCGCCATCTTCGCCGAGGCCGCCGAGGCCATGCGCGGCCTGCCGCAGAACCAGCAGTTCGGCGTCACCGTCTGGGGCGTGCGCGATTCCGACTCCTGGCTCCGCCGGGCCGACTGGCACCGCCCGCCCCAGCCGGATAATCCGCTGCTGTTCGACGACAGCGGCCGACCGAAAGCGAGCGCCCAGGCCTTCGCGGACGCGCTGGGCTGAACGCCCGCATCGAAGCGGGGACGAACCGTCTTTTCCCGTCACCCCGGACGAGCCGCATCGCGGCGACGATCCGGGGCCTACGCGCAGGCGGATCAACCGGGTTCAGGTCCCGGCTCTCCACTTCGCTGCGGCCGGATGACGTTTGGAGACCGGGGACGAAAGAGAACCTTCGCCCGCTAATCCCCCACCTGTCTGGCGCACCCCATACTCCTGAGGTCCCCACGCCAGGGGAGGGCGCATGGCCAGCGACCTTGTCGGTGTGAGGATGCGGACTGAGCGGATAGCGGCGGGGCGGAGTACCCGCCGGTTCCGGGACCGTGATCGCTGTGTCACGGCCCGACCGTCCGGGGCTGACCCAAAATCTGCGTAGGCCCTAACATGGCCGCCCAGCAGGAGCTCCGGGAAAACAGACCGCGGCGGAGCGACGTCTTCAGGTCGAAACGCACACTACCCCTACGGTCACCGGACCCGAAGTCCGGCGCTCCGCCCGCCCTCCCACCTTCCGAGCCAAGGCCGGAAGCCGAAATGGCTCGGCGGCGATGAAGGATGATGCGCTTGAGCCTAGGCCCGAACAGCCCGGTCCGCGCTGACGCCCAGCGCGGTCAGCGCGCTGGCGGCGATGCCTTCGGCGTTCAGACCCGCCTGGGCGTACATGGCCTCGGGCTTGTCGTGGTCCTGGAAGATGTCGGGCAGGGTGAGCGTCCGCACCTTGAGACCGCGATCCAGCGCGCCCTTGTCGGCCAGCAGGTGCAGTACGAAGGCGCCGAAGCCGCCGATCGAGCCTTCCTCGATGGTGATCAGCGCCTCGTGCTCGCGGGCCAGACGCAGGATCATGTCCTCGTCCAGCGGCTTGGCGAAGCGGGCGTCGGCGACGGTGGCCGAGATGCCCTTGGCGGCCAGCAGGTCGGCGGCCTTGAGCGTTTCGGACAGACGGGTGCCCAGGCTGAGCAAGGCGATGCTCGTGCCTTCGCGCACGATCCGGCCCTTCCCGATCTCGAGCGGCGCGGCCAGTTCCGGGATTTCCACCCCCTCGCCGTCCCCGCGCGGATAGCGGAAGGCGGACGGGCGGTCGTCGATGTCGAGCGCGGTCGCGATCATGGCGGCCAGTTCGGCCTCGTCCGACGCGGCCATCAGCACCATGCCCGGAAGCGCGCCGAGATAGCCGACGTCGAACGATCCGGCATGGGTCGCGCCGTCGGCGCCGACGAGCCCGGCCCGGTCGATGGCGAAGCGCACCGGCAGGGACTGGATCGCCACGTCGTGGACGACCTGGTCGTAGCCGCGCTGCAGGAAGGTCGAATAGATGGCGCAGACGGGCTTCAGCCCGCCGGCGGCCAGGCCGGCGGCGAAGGTCACCGCGTGCTGCTCGGCGATGCCGACGTCATAGGTCCGGTCCGGGAAGGCCTGGCCGAACAGGTCCAGCCCCGTGCCCGACGGCATGGCGGCGGTGATGGCCACGATCTTGTCGTCGCGCTCTGCCCGCTTGATCAGCTCGGTCCCGAACACCTTGGTGTAGCTCGGCGCATTGGACGGCGCCTTGTGCTGGGTCCCGGAGACGACGTCGAACTTGACCACGCCGTGATATTTGTCGGCCGAGTTCTCGGCCGGGCCGTAGCCCTTGCCCTTCTTGGTCACGACGTGGACCAGGACAGGCCGGTCGGTGATCTGGGCCGCGTTTCTCAGGATCGGGACCAGGGCCTCCATGTCGTGGCCGTCGACGGGCCCGACGTAATAGAAGCCGAGTTCCTCGAAGAAGGTGCCGCCGGTGACCATGCCCCGGGCATATTCCTCGGCCTTGCGGGCGGCCTCCTTGAGAGGCCCCGGCAGGATGGAGGCGGCCTTCTTGCCGACCTTGCGCATCGACTGATAGGCGCCGCCCGAGACGAGGCCCGCCAGATAGGCGCTCATGCCGCCAACCGGAGGGGCGATCGACATGTCGTTGTCGTTGAGGATGACGGTCAGCTGGCCGGTCGTCTCGGCCGCCTTGTTCATCGCCTCATAGGCCATGCCCGCGCTCATCGAGCCGTCCCCGATCACGGCCACGACCTTGGCCCCGGACTGGTCCTTGTCGCGCGCCACGCAGAAGCCGAGCGCCGCCGAGATCGAAGTGGCCGCATGGGCCGCGCCGAAGGGGTCGTATTCGCTCTCGGTGCGCTTGGTGAAGCCAGACAGCCCGCCGCCCTGACGCAGCGTCCGGATGCGGTCGCGGCGACCGGTCAGGACCTTGTGCGGATAGGCCTGATGGCCGACGTCCCAGATCAGGGTGTCGGTCGGGGTGTTGTAGACGTGGTGCAGCGCCACGGTCAGTTCGATGACACCCAGCGCCGAGCCCAGGTGCCCGCCCGTCACCGAGACCGCGTCGATGACCTCGTCGCGCAACTCGTTTGAAAGCTGCGTGAGCTGGGCGATGGAAAATCCGCGCGTGTCGGCGGGCCAGGTGACGGTGTCGAGGAGGGGCGTATGCGGCATGGTCTCGGAACGCAGGCCGCCAAGAGGCGGCGTCAGACCGAGCGCTCTAGCACGAAATCCAGACTGTCTTTGAGGGAATCCGCGCGTTGGCCGAAAATCTCGAGCCGCCCCCGCGCCTGGTCGGCCAGCATGTGGACCCGCTCGCGGGCCGCGCCGACGCCCAGCAGGGTGACGAAGTTGGCCTTGCCGCGGTCCGCATCCTTGCCGACCGCCTTGCCGAGCACCTCGGCCTGACCTTCGACGTCCAGCAGGTCGTCGGTGATCTGATAGGCCAGGCCCAGGTCCTGGGCGAAGGAGATCAAGGCCAGCCGTTCCGCGTCGCGCGCGTCGGCCATGATGGCAGGGATCTCGAAGGCGTAGGCGATCAGGGCGCCGGTCTTCATCCGCTGCATGCGAGCGACCTGTCCAAGATCCTCGCCGCGGCCCAGCAGGTCGATCATCTGCCCGCCGACCATGCCCAGCGCGCCCGAGGCGCGCGCCAGCCGGCCGACCAGCTCGGTGCGGATCTCGGCATCGTCGTGGGTGTCGGGGTGGGCCAGGATCTCGAAGGCCACGGCCTGCAGCGCGTCGCCCGCCAGAATGGCGGTCGCCTCGTCATAGGCGATGTGGACGGTCGGTCGCCCGCGCCTGAGGTCGTCGTCGTCCATCGACGGCAGGTCGTCGTGGATCAGGCTGTAGGTATGGATGCACTCCAGCGCGCAGGCGGCGCGGAGCACGCCCCGCTCGTCGATTTCAAACAGGCGGGCCGCCTCGATCGCGAAGAAGGGGCGGATCCGCTTGCCGGGGCCCAGCGCCGAATAGCGCATGGCCTCGATGACCCGGGCCTCGGGGCCCTCGGCGCGCGGCAGCAGTTCGTCGAGCGCGACCGTCACCAGATCGGCGGCCTCGGCCAGCCGGTCGGCGACGCTCGGGAGATTGGCGGCGACGGTCAGAAGAGCCTCCCGCCGACGGGGGCGTCACGATCGACGCCGACGAGGACGACCTTGCCGTGCTCGTCCGGGAAGCCGAGCGTCAGAACCTCCGACATGACCGGGCCGATTTGCCGCGGCGCAAAGTTGACCACGGCGGCGACCTTGCGTCCGATCAGCTGGTCGAGGGTGTAATGTTCGGTGATCTGGGCCGAGGAACGCTTCACCCCGATCTCGGGACCGAAGTCTATGCGCAGCTTGAAGGCGGGCTTGCGGGCTTCGGGGAAATCCTCGGCCTCGACGATCACGCCGAGGCGCACGTCGACCTTGAGGAAATCTTCGAAGCCGATGGTCTGGGCCGGGTCGCTCACTGGAAGTCGGCGGGATCGGCGCGTTCAGCCTGCCCGGCCTGGCCCACGACGATCTGCTCGACGCGCAGGCGCGCGGCTTCCAGCCGGTTCTGGCAGTGCGCCTTCAAGGCCGCGCCGCGCTGGTACAGGCCGATGGCCTCCTCGAGCGGGGCGTCGCCGTGCTCGAGCCGGTCGACGATGGATTCGAGCTCCTTCAGGGCGGCTTCGAACGAAAGGTCGGCCACGCCCTGGGCGGGATCGGCGGGGGTGCTGGTCATGGCCGGAACCTAGAGAGACAGGCCCGCCGGAGCAACGGCGGCGAAGCTTTCATCATCACATTTGACACGCCATGCACTTTGGATCATAAAGTACTTCATCGCCACACAGGCGCTGAGGAGAACGACGATGAAACGAGCTGCGATTTCCCTGGCGGCCGCCCTGGCCGCGATTGTCACCGCCGGCGCGGCCCAGGCCGGTGACGTGACCGTGACCCTGACCGGCGTCCAGGCGCGGGGCGGCCAGCTTCTGGTCACCCTGCAGAGCCAGGACCAGTTCATGCGCGCGGGCGGCTTTTCGGCCCGGGTCGAGGCCCCGGCGGCCGGCCCCGTGACCGTGACCTTCGAGGATGTCCCGGCCGGTGACTATGCCGTCTCGGCCTTCCACGACGAGAACTCGGACTTCCAGATGCAGGCCTCGCCCATGGGCATCCCGACCGAAGGCTGGGCCATGTCCAACGGCGACCGCCTGATGGGCCCGCCGACGTTCGATGTGGTCAAGGTGTCGATCCCGGCTGAGGGCGGCGCCATCACCGAGGCCATGCGCTACTGGGACGGCCAGGCCCCGGGCCAGTAGACCCTAGCGCGACAGGCGCTGGATCAGGGCGGCGGTCGAGGGGTCATGCGACCCCGGACCGCCGCCTTTCAGTTCGGCGCCGATCGCCTTGGCCAGAACCTTGCCGAGCTCCACGCCCCACTGGTCGAAGCTGTTGATGCCCCAGATCACGCCCTCGACGAAGGTCTTGTGCTCATAAAGGGCGATCAGGGCGCCGAGGGCCTCGGGCGTCAGCGCGTCCAACAGGATGGTCGTCGACGGCCGGTTGCCCGGGAAGGCCTTCTGCGGCGCCAGGATGCCGGCCTCGGCCTCCGACGCGCCCGCCGCGATCAGCTCGGAGCGGGCCTCGGCTTCGGTCTTGCCGACCATCATGGCCTCGGCCTGGGCCAGCGCATTGGCGTTCAGGGCCAGCTGGGTCGCAGCCCCTTCCGGATTGTCGGCCACGACGATGAATTCGGCCGGGACGATCTCTGTCCCCTGATGCAACATCTGGAAGAAGGCGTGCTGACCGTTGGTCCCCGGCTCGCCGAAGACGACCGGGCAGGTCCCGCCCTCCACCGGAGCGCCATCGGCGCGAACCCGCTTTCCGTTCGACTCCATCTCCAGCTGCTGAAGGAACGCGGCCAGCAGGCGGAGGCGATGCGAATAGGGCGCGACGGTCCGCGCCGTCCGGCCGGCAGCGACGTTGAACACCTGGGCCAGCCCCAGCACGACCGGCGCGTTTCGGGCTAACGGCGCGGACTGGAAATGTCCGTCCATGGCGCGGGCCCCGGCGAGCAGCTGTTCGAAGGCGCCCCAGCCCAGGCCGATCGCGAGGCTGACGCCGACGGCCGACCACAGCGAATAGCGGCCACCCACCCAGTCGGCGAAGCCCAAGACCTCGCCGCAGCCGAAGGCGCGCGCCTTCTCGGGAGCGGCCGAGACGCCCACGAGATGATCGGCCAGAACCCCGTCTACTCCGGACGCGAGCCACGCCTTTGCCTGTTCGGCATTCGCCAGCGTCTCCAGCGTTGTGAAGGTCTTGGAGACGATGACGACAAGGGTCCGGCGCGGATCGAGATCATGCAGCGCCTCGGTCAGGTCCGAGCCGTCGATGTTGGAGACGAAGCGAAGGTCGATGGGCGCATCGAGCGGCTTCAGCGCGGTCCAGACCATCCGCGGGCCAAGGTCGGACCCCCCGATGCCGATGTGGACCACCGCGTCGAACCGGGCTTCAGTGCGAACACGATCAGCAAGAGCCTTCATGGCGGCGCGGGCGGCGTCGACAGCGCCGGATACCGGCTCGCCGAGCGCGCTGAAATCAGCGCCGGGCGCCGCCCGAAGCGCCGGATGGAGGGCGGCGCGGCCCTCGGAGGCGTTGATCGGCAAGCCTTCGAACAAGGCCCTGCGACGCTCCTCGACGCCCGCTTGGCGAGCCAGGTCGAGCGCCGCTCCGAAACCATCGAGGCTCCAGGTCTGCTTGGACAGGTCGAGAAACAGACCGGCCGCCTCCAGCGTCAGGCGCTCCAGCCGGTCGGGCTCGCTGGCGAAGCGGTCCACGATGGGCTGGGCGGCGTCGCGCGTCGCCAGGGCGTTCAATCGGCTGCGGGCGGCGTCCAGGCTCATGAATTCAAGGTCTCGTTAACCATGTCGGCGTAGCGATGGAGCCCTGTCCTAACCCAAGGAGCCGGCCATGTCCTGTGGTCTCGCCGTCGCCGCGGCGCTTCTCCTGAGCGACCCGACGATCACCGCCGCCCAGCCAGCCCCGCCCCCCGCGACGCTGGCCGAGGAGCCTATGTATGCCGACATCGTGTCGCGCTCGCGCACCCTGAAGGCCATCGTGGACGCCTGGATCGCCGACGGCGCCGCCCAGGACCAGACCTTCGCCCAGCGAGCCGACTTCATCGACTTCCGTACCGCGGCGCTGGAACTGTCCGAGCGTGACATGGCCGGCCACATCGACCTGCGCGAACGCGGCACGGACGGTGACCTGCGCTGCATCCTTCGCGGCCTGTCCGAGGATCTGCCCCGGCGCATCGAAACCCTGGCTGCGGCCCAAACGCCGAACGCCCGTGGCGACGCCCTGTCGGAGCTGTCCTACCTGCTGAACGACAACGTCGAAGTCGTCATGTCGCCGCCGGGCCCGGCGGCCGGCGCGCCGCCGCACTAGTTGGCGGCGGCCCGCTCGAGGGCTGCCGCGACCATACCGTCGGTGAGCAACTGCGGCAGAATCTCCGGCTCGCCGCCGTTGGCGGGATAGACCAGATACAGCGGCACGCCCGAACGGCCATGGCGCGCCAGCTCGGCCGCGATGATGTCATCGCGGCGCGTCCAGTCGGCGACGAGGTAACCGGCATTCGTGTCTTCGAGGGCGTCGGCCACGCGGCGCGATGACAGGGCCGCTGCCTCGTTGGTCTTGCAACTCAGGCACCAGTCGGCGGTGAAATTGACCAGCACCGGACGGCCCTCGGCGCGCAAGACCGCGAGGCGTTGGGGCGACCAGGCGTCGGAGGCCAGGACTTCACCGGCCTGGACAGCTTCGCGCGGCGCGATCGCAGCCCAGGTGAGCCCGCCAGTCGCGAGGATCGCCAGGAACCCCGTGACGACGAGACTCGGCGGACGCTGCCAGCCCTGCATCTCTGCGGTCTGGCGGCGACCCCACAGGAAGAGCGCGAGCGCCGCGACGAGCCCGGCGGCGGCGAGAATGAAGGTCGGCGTGGCGCCGGCCTGACGCCAGAACACCCAGCCCAGCCAGAGCGCCGCGCCATACATCGGGATGGCGAGGACGGCCTTGGCGGTCGCGAGCCAGGGGCCGGGACGCGGGAGGGCGCGCATCAGGGCAGGCGACAGGCTGATCAGGACAAACGGAAGGGCGAAGCCAAAGGCGAGGGCGGCAAACACAGCCAGGGCCACCGGCGCGGGCTGGACCGCCGCGAACCCAACGGCCGCTGCCATGAAGGGGGCGGTGCAGGGCGCCGCCACGACGACGGCGAGAACGCCGGTCAAGGCTGACCCGGCCCAGGGGCTGAACCGCGCGAGCGGGCCCTCAAGGCTTTCGCGAGCCTCAGTCCCGAGCCGTTGGGCGGAGGCTCCGGCGTGGAAAACGCCCGACAGGTTCAGGCCCGCCGCCAGCATGATCAGGGCGAGGCCAGCCACGACCGCCGGGTTCTGGAGCTGGAAGCCCCAGCCGGCGGCCTCGCCCCCGGCTCGCAGCGCGATCAGCAGGCCACCCAGCGCGAGAAAGGCGACGAGCACGCCGACGAGGAAGGCAAACCCTTCCGCCCGCGCGCTGGCCGGGCGGGTCGCAGCGCCCGCCAGGCTGGCGGCCTTCATCGACAGGATCGGGAAGACGCACGGCATGACGTTCAGGATCAGGCCGCCGAGGAAGGCGAACAGGATCGCCTGAATCAGACCGAGGCCCGGCTCGACGCCGCCGAGCGGACCGTTCAGGGCGGCAGGCTGGGCGGGGCCGAGTCCGTGCGAGCCGGCCGCCGGCGCCCCGGGCTCAAGCGAGACGCGCCACGCGCCAGCCGCGGTCGACAGGATGCCGCTGACCGGGCCGGACAGGGGCACGAGCGTCTGGCCGGCCGGAGCCGTGAGGATCAGGCCGCGTGGCCCGCGCTCGATGCGCTGGGCCGCAGCCTGGTCAATGACGCCCGGACGATCCGGGAGGAAATAGGCGCCGTCAGCCTCGACGCCCGCGAGTTCCGGGCCGGTGAAGGCGAAGCTGACCATGCCGCCAGCGCTCGAGACCCGGCCCTGGATGTCGGACGGTTGTGGCGCGGTCTCGAGCGCGCGGGAAACGATCGCGCCCCACTGGCCGTCCAGCGGCGGGCGACCCTCGCGGATCGGGAGTTTCAGCGACAGCACCGCGCTCTCGGGGATGCACAGGGTGTCCGAGCAGACGAAGAAGGTCGCCTCGAGCCGGATCGGGACCGAGGTCCCGGGGCGGGCGAAGGCAGGAACGGCCACGGGGATCGGCGTCACGACCCGCCCTTCGTAAGCGTAACTGGAGAAGCGGTCCTGCCCGGCCACGGTCAGGATCCGTCCGGGTAGCGGCCAGACCGGCTCGCCGATCTGAAAGCCTGGTGGCGGCGTGAAGCGCAGATCGGTCGCCTGGCCGACGTCTCCGGGGTTGATCCAGT